>CANHNG010000008.1 GCA_947461915.1 Flavobacteriaceae bacterium | reverse complement strand
CCGCTTGTTCCCAAACTAGAGATGGCTCTCAAAGTTCCTCTGCCGTCAATTCCGGAATGTTCGTAAAAACGTTCGTCCTCGGTTGCTACCAATGCTTGCACAAGGCTTTTTGGCAAGTCGGAATATTTTAACTGCGACCTATTTTTTTCGAAATATTTCCCCAAAATTTCCCCATCAGACGAGATGATTTCAGTGGCCAAATTAGAATCCGGATTTTCTAAATCTTCGAAGGAAGGCATAGAACCAAAAAGTCCCCAAGAGGCAAATAAGAAAAAAACCATAATTCCGCCCAAACTATAAAAGAAAACTTTCCAGAATTTCTTTTTATAGTAATTGATGTCTTTTTCTTCGTTGTTTGCCTTACTATTGTTTTTTCGAGTAGCCATAATTATGTCTTAATCTATTTTTTCTATTCTAAAACCCACATCCGTAATGCCTTCTAAAGCGTCTACTCCTGGCACTTTTCCGTTTTCTCGAACCGCTTGTTTGATATGAACTTTGTATTTTCCTTTAAATCGCACCTTATCTTTATAGACAAGTTTACTTTCCTTTAAGTCCGTAAAACCATCGCCCAAAAGTGAGCCATCGGGATTTGCCATTTGGTATTCCAGCGTATCTACTTTGGTAAAGCCATTGGGTCTTTCTATGGCAACAATTAAAAAGAGATTGTTGAACGGATAGTCATTGTTGGCTCTTAAATTCACAAATAAATTGTGCCTTTTTGTGGAATCTAATTTGGGTAAATCAAACGTTACAATACTGTCTTTATGCCATGCGCCTCCTACGGATTTGTATTCATCGAAAACCCTTTTTTTATCACACGAAAAAAAGAGTACCACAACCAAAAGTAGTAATGCACTATTCTTTAGTCTCATTTTTAGTGATAATTATTGGTTTTCTAGCCTCCGCAGGGTTTTTATCGCTTGGGGCATTAGGTCTTGGATTGTTGTTTTGCGGCTTGTTATTGGCAACAATTAGATTTTGTCCGCCTCCTTTGCGTTTTTTATTTGATTTATTCTTTTTCTTTGGTTGGTCAAAACGGGTTAGACTTTCCTGACCCATGGCATTGTTGAAGTGTTTTTCAGGTTCTTGAACAACTTCAATTGCAAAATCTTCTAGTGAAGCCACTTTGTTTTTGAGTTTGTTTTCGGCAATGATTTCGTTTACTTGCTCTATTTTTAGCATGTGCCAATTGGCAAAATCATTGGTATAAGCAAACCACATCAACCCTTTAAAAATATCTTGTTTCTGGCAAATGGCATCCCCTTTTTCGGTAACTAATTTGGTTTCAAAACTTGGAAACCCTTTTAGAGCATCCATGTAAGTGTCGAGTTCATAATTCAGGCAGCATTTTAATTTTCCGCACTGTCCAGCTAGTTTTTGTGGGTTTAAGGACAATTGTTGGTAGCGAGCCGCTGAGGTGTTTACACTTCTAAAATCAGTTAACCAGGTGGAACAACATAACTCTCTCCCACAAGATCCGATTCCTCCTAAACGAGCCGCTTCTTGACGAAGCCCCACTTGCTTCATTTCAATTCTAGTGCTAAATGCTCCCGCAAAATCTTTGATTAAAAGACGAAAGTCTACACGGTCATTTGCGGTATAGTAAAACGTGGCTTTTGAACCGTCACCTTGGAATTCTATATCGGAAATTTTCATTTCCAGTTTATGGGCAATGGCCAATTCTCTTGCCCGAACCTTCATGGGCTCTTCTTTATCGCGTGCAACAGACCAAATATCAATGTCTTTTTGCGACGCTTTTCTATATATCTTAGGAATCTCGTTGCTAGTGTGATTCACCCCTTTTTTCTTCATTTGGATGCGAACCAACTCCCCGGTCAAGGTTACAATTCCTATGTCATGTCCAGGAGAAGCTTCGGTAGCAATGATATCTCCGATGCTTAGCGTCAGTTTTTCGGTGTTGCGGTAAAACTCTTTTCTTCCGTTTTTAAAACGGACTTCAACACAATCAAAAGGAGCTTCTCCGTTGGGTAAACTCATGTTGGAAAGCCAGTCGAAAACCGTTAATTTGTTGCAGCTGTCTGTGCCACAAGTTCCATTATTTTTACAACCCTTTGGCGCACCGCCATCAGAAGTTGAACAACTTGTACATGCCATAATTTTATATGTAGTATCGCGATTGACGCAATTTAAGTTCGTAAAACGATTAATCCGTAAAGATAGCAAAGATTTTAGATTTCAGATTTCAGATTTCAGATTTTTTAAAAAATAAAATCTTTTTTAAAAATGAATTATTCACCATTGAAAAGCGAAATCTTACTCTTTTATTATTTTGCAAATCACACTAAAATTTTGTATAATTTATCAGACAATCGAATTCTAAAAGGCAATTTAAAAGTGCAAGTGTCACCTGAAACGGCTTTTTCTGAAGCCATTTCGTTGACAAACATTTCGTCAAGCACCATTTGTTGTTCTCCGGTAGTGGAGCCTTTGATGAGAATGGTGTCGCCAATTTTAATTTCGTTTTCTTCAATTAAAAACTGTCCAATATTGGCTTTTGGATAGAAATGAGTTCCTTTTCCAATATATTGTTTTTTAACTTTCAGTTCTTTCTTTGCAGCTGGTTTTGGTTCTTCGGCAACATAAACACTGTGACTTTCGATATTGTTTTTGAAAGTCAACACCTCAGATTTTCCTTTTTTGAAAATTTTATTCCCATTTTTGATTCCTCTTCGAATGGCTTTTTGTTCTTCTTCCGGTAAATGGATTACAGTGGTACATTCGGTGGAACAGCAACCTTCCATTGCCGTTTTGCATTCCTCACATTGGATAAAAAGCAAATGGCAACCTTCGTTGGCGCAATTGGTATGTACGTCACAGGCTTTGCCGCATTGGTGGCATTGTGACACAATATCGTCGGTGATTCTTTCGCCCAAGCGGTGGTCAAAAACAAAGTTTTTTCCGATGAATTTGCTTTCCAACCCTTCGGCTTTGACTTGGCGCGTGTATTCGATGATTCCGCCTTCGAGTTGGTACACGTTTTCAAACCCTTTGTGTTTGAAATAAGCGCTGGCTTTTTCGCAACGGATGCCACCGGTGCAATACATCAAGAGTTTTTTGTCTTGTTTGTGTTCGGCAAGTTGTTCTTCGATAATGGGCAAACTCTCTCTAAAAGTGTCCACATCGGGTTTGATGGCACTGGTAAAATGTCCGATTTCGCTTTCGTAATGGTTGCGCATATCGACCACAATGGTATCTGGATCTTCGAGTAATTCGTTGAAATCCTTTGCTTTTAAGTGGATTCCAATGTTGGTTACATCGAAAGTTTCATCTTCCAGTCCATCGGCAACGATTTTGTCCCGGACTTTTATGGTCAATTTCAAAAAGGAATGATCGTCCTGTTCCACGGCAATATTCAGGCGAATGTCTTTCATAAAATTGTAGGCTTCAATGGTATCTTTAAAGGCATAAAAATGATCTGCGGGAAGCGATAGCTGGGCGTTAATTCCTTCATTGGCCACATAAATTCGACCCAAAACCCCGAGCGGATTCCAAGCTAGAAATAATTCGTTACGGAATTGTGTTGGATTTTTAATTTGCGCATAAGCATAGAAAGACAACGTGAGTCGCTGTTTCCCGGCATCATCAATCATGACGGTTCTTTCTGCTGCGCTTAATGTGTTGTACAGTTGCATGCTATAAACAATTAAGGTGAGAAAATAGTTTGTCCTTTTTAAGGATAGGGTGCAAAAATAGGGATTATTTTAGAAAAGGAATACTCTTCTGTTTCTAAAGTCTCTTACTAGCTGGAATAGATTCATATGGAATGTTTTTTCCTTTCAGGGTTAAAATAAATTTTGGAAATATTAACATCTATTTTGAATATAATTCACTAACTTTCAGTTAAATAATAGATGTGTAATGTGCTTAATATAGGAAACGCATGAAAATTTCTTTCGAAAAGAAAATACTCTTTGGATTCATCATCAATTTGTTAGTCGTCGTTGCCTCAGGATGGATTTTTGTCTCAAGACTAGACAAAGATAGAAACAAAAGGATGGATTCCCTATTAAATTGGATTGAACTATCCTTGTTTGTTCTTTCAATGGTCTTATTGATTATTGTATATTTGATTATTCAGTCCCAACTACGATCTATAAACAAATCCCAACACGAACTTTTAGAAAACAAAAAACTGCTTCAGTCTATTATTGATAACACTTCAAACCCAATTTTTATTAAAGAGATTAATGGACAATATTTATTTATTAATAAACAATATGAGACTTTGTTTCATCATTCGATTCAAGAAATAATAGGAAAAACAGCTCACGATTTTTTACCTAAGGAAGTGGCAGATGTCTACAGAAACTCCGATATTGAAGTGGTAAAAGCATTGAAAGAACTAAAAATTGAAGAGACGATTCAGCAAGAGGATGGACCTCATACCTATATTGCCGTTAAATATCCCTTATATGATGCTGAAGGAAGAATATATGCCATTGGTGGAATTTCTACGGACATTACCGAAAGAAAAAAACAAGAGGAATCATCGATAGCCGCGGACAATTTTTTTAATATGTCCTTAGATATGATGATAATTGCTTCTGATCGATTTATTAAAATAAATCCCTCAGTTACTAAAACATTGGGGTATTCAGAACAGGAATTACTAAGTAAGCCCTTTCTTGATTTTGTGTATCCAGAAGATGTAGAAAATACCTTGAAGGAGGTTGCTAAGTTGAAGACGGGCGCTTTGACCGTAAATTTTGAAAACAGGTTTATTTGTAAGGACGGTTCTTTTAAATGGATTTTATGGTCTACCTCTCCGGATCCTTCAACTGGATTGTTGTATGCCGTTGCTCGTGACATCACCCAAATGAAGAATGATACTGAAAAGTTAAGTCTTTATACTAAAAAGGTGGAAGAAGATGAACGACAAATACAAGCGATTTTTGAGGGCGCCCCTGATCCAGTTATTCTAATTGATTCAGAAAATAAAATTATAAGATGGAATCTCAGAGCAGAAACGGTTTTTGGGTGGACTAAAAATGAAGTCCTCGGAAAATTTTTATATGATTTTATCATTCCTTCTCAACACAAAGAATCACAAATAAAAGGAATGGAACACTTCATGTTAACAGGAGATGGGCCATACCTGAATCAAAAGCCAATTAAAATTGAAGCTATAAATAAACAAGGCAAAGTGTTTCCAATCTCCCTCAGTGTTAATCCCTTAAAATTGAATGATAAACTTTTTTTTATTGGATTTGTGAGGGATATTACCGAAATAACTCAATTAGAAAATGAGCAGCAGGCCATTAACAATGAACTTTATGAAAATGAGGAAAAATTGAGGTTGATTGTCGAAAATATAGGGGAAGGAATTATTGTTGCCAATGCCGAAAAAAAAATAGTATTGGCCAATACTATGGCCAATGAATTCTTTGGGGTTAAAGAGGATGATACAATAGCTCCAAATATTACAAACCATTTTGAGGTTTATTTTCCGGATCAAAAAACGACATATCCTTTGCAAAACCTCCCCATGGAGCGCGCCTTTAAAGGGGATGTTACAGACGATATTGATGTGATAATCTGGGACCCAGAAAAACAAGAAAAGAAACGAGTGCTTCTAAGTGGAAGACCATTGATAGACGATAATAATAAAGTGGTTGCTGCTGTGGTCACCATAAAAGACATTAGCAAATACAAACAACTAGAAGAAGAATTGAAAGAAACGGAATCAAAATACAGACAGTTAATAGGTTTTAAGGCAACTGGAGATAAGGTTCCTTAAACCACTTTAGATGCAATCGTTTTTTTCAATACCATTATAAACCGCATAAAAAACCACGCAATCTGCGTGGTTTTTGTTTAATTCAATTGAAATTAACAATATTCTTCAAAAGCATCTTTCAAGTTTTCGGCAATCAATTCGGCCGGTCTTCCCTCGATGTGGTGGCGCTCTAGCATGTGCACCAATTCGCCATCTTTAAACAAAGCCACACTTGGCGATGAAGGAGGAAAAGGAAACATGTGTTGGCGCGCTGCATCAACCGCCTCTTTATCAACTCCTGCGAAAACAGTGATTAAATGATCTGGTTTTTTGGCGTTGTCTAAACTCATTTTTGCTCCCGGGCGGGCATTTCTTGCCGCACAACCGCAAACAGAATTGATTACAACAAGAGTTGTGCCTTCTGCTTTCATTGCGTTTTCAACCGCTTCAGCACTATGTAAATCTTGAAAACCAGCAACCGTTAATTCGGCTTGCATCGGTTTTACCATTTCTTCTGGATACATATTATTTTAGATTTAAAATTAACGATTTCAGATTGCAAATTTCTCTGCAAAATATTTATGCAAAGATATGGAGATTTCTAATTTGACGAATGTTTGTAGTATAAAGTTTTGTTATAGTTTAATTAAATTTTAAATCGAAATGAATATCCCAAAGAAAGATAATAATTAGGAGAATTTTTTGACAGCCCAAAGCCTCCCGAAATATCCAATTGATGATTTGGATGGAACAGATAGGTCAAACCTGCATCGAAGCGATGATCTGGTTTCTCAATTTGCGGCACAAATCCATATAATTCTAAATAACCACCAATTTTTTCAGTAAAGGAATAACCTGATGTTAAAGTATAAATCAACATTGGCTCGGCTGTTTCTCCATTCCATTCTGAACCTATATTATAGCTTAAAGATTGTTTTTCTGAGATTGTATGTTGCATTGTAAAACGAAATTCAGGAGCATAATAAATAGTTTTTAAATCCTTGGATGCTAGATTCGGAATCCCAATATGCCCTATAAAGGATGTAGTGGGAATCAGTCCTTTTTCTTCGAAAAGTTGGGTTTTGAAACCTATTAAAACGGGGTTAATGCCTTTTGTTTTTTCCAATTCATTCTTGTCAATTGCATATTCTGTAATCAATCGCAACTCAAAATGGTCGTTTATCCCAAAGCGGGTTAAAACAGTTGGAGCAACAAATGAATTTGAGTTTTGATTGTTTTGCTCATAAGAAAAACCGTTTTCAAATTGAAAATAATGACGTGGAGTTATAAACGGACATTCAGTTTGGTCTGGCCTGTCGGTTTGGATAGAAGGCAAATCTTGTGCAAAAGTTATATTTTGAAAAAACAAAAAAAATAGCGCAATTCCATATAGACGTTTCATGATAGAGACAAGATTAAATTTAGTCAAAGCTAAAAAAATAATTACTCTTATCAAATAAAACGCATACATTTGTTTTTTAAATAGTTAATTAGAATGGGAAAATCACTCGAGGAAGTCAATCAATCCGTCCCTACACAAAATAAAAAAACGGTATTTAGAAAAATACTTGCTTTTTTTGGACCTGCTTATTTGATTAGCGTTGGTTACATGGATCCCGGAAACTGGGCTACTGACATTGCCGGCGGAAGTCAATTTGGTTATGCCTTACTTTGGGTTTTATTAATGAGTAATTTGATGGCGTTGCTGTTGCAAAGTTTAAGCGCAAGACTGGGCATAGTTACCCAACGGGATTTAGCGCAAGCCTCAAGAGAAACATATTCGCCTTTTATCAATTACATTCTTTATTTTCTGGCGGAAATTGCCATCGCTGCCTGTGACCTCGCCGAAGTGTTAGGAATGGCAATCGGGATTAATTTGTTGTTTGATATTCCCTTAATTGAAGCCGTTTTGATCACTGTTTTGGATACTTTTTTACTGCTTTTTCTCATCAATAAGGGCATTCGAAAAATGGAAGCTTTCATCATTGCTTTAGTTTTAATCATTGGGATTTCATTTATTTTCGAGATGATTTTTGCCCAACCTGAAATGGGAAAAGTGGTGTACGGTTTAATTCCGTCGATACCCAATTCTGCAGCTCTGTACATTGCCATCGGGATAATTGGCGCCACGGTGATGCCACACAATTTATACCTACATTCTTCTTTGGTACAAACCCGAAAATTCGATCGAAGCGCGGCAGGAATTAAACAAGCCCTAAAATATAATTTTATTGATAGCACGATTGCGTTGAACCTGGCCTTTTTTGTAAATGCCGCGATTTTGATTTTGGCGGCTGCCACTTTCTATAAAAACGGGATGTTTAATGTTGCCGAAATTCAGGATGCGCATCAATTTATGGATCCAATTCTTGGGACAAAATGGGCTCCAATTTTGTTTGCCGTTGCTTTAATCGCTGCAGGCCAAAGCTCAACTATTACCGGGACTTTGGCAGGCCAAATCGTAATGGAAGGCTACTTGAATTTAAGAATCCAGCCTTGGGTTCGTAGAATAATCACGCGAATAATTGCCATCGTACCGGCTGTAATTGTTATAACTATTTTTGGCGAGGGTGTGACAGGAAAACTATTGATTTTAAGTCAGGTAATTTTGAGTTTGCAACTGGGATTTGCCATTATTCCATTAATTCACTTTGTTAGTGACAAGAATAAAATGAAAGGGTTTCACATTGGTAAAAAGACACAAATTCTGGCTTGGCTGGTCGCAATAATTATTGTTTCCCTCAATGTTAAACTTGTTTTTGATGAAATAAAAGGATGGCTCGAAACTTCCGAAAATCCAATTCTTCTATGGTTGACAGTAGTTCCGCTAGCAGTAGGGTTTTTAATTTTACTTTTATATATAGTTTTTAAACCTTTTATTACAAAAGCAAAACAGGATATTCAAAATCATTCGCCACATAATTTAAAACTTCCATTTTCTAAAACGGGAGGTTATTCTAAGAAGAGGATTGCTATTTCTGTTGATTTTTCCTCGGCTGATGAGGCCGCCTTAAACAACGCTTTTGAATTAGGTGGGATAGGCGCCAAATACACTTTGATACACGTTGTAGAAACCGTGGGCGCCATGATTTACGGCAACAACATCGATGACCATGAAACCTTGATTGACGAAAAATTATTGGCAGAATACAAAAAAATACTTTCAGAAAAAGGATTTAATGTAAAAACAAAATTGGGATTTGGCAAACCATATAAAGTCATTCCAGAAATTATCAATAAGGGTAATTTTGATGTTTTGGTTATGGGAACACACGGACATACGGGCTTCAAGGATTTAATTTTTGGCACAACCGTTGATAAATTGCGCCATAAAATTTCTATTCCGTTGTTTATTGTAAAAATTTAAAAATCCGATTTTGTATTCAATTATATCGTAAACCAAAATGACTTTTTCAGAAGAAAACTATCTCAAAACCATTTATCATCTAACAATTGTTTCAGACTCAGAAGTAAGCACCAATGCGATTGCCGAAATGATGGAAACAAAAGCATCATCCGTAACCGATATGCTTAAAAAGTTAGCCGATAAAGATTTGGTAAATTATATAAAATACCAAGGAGTTTCCTTGACCAATAAGGGTAAACTTACTGCCAAAATGATTGTCAGAAAGCACCGTTTATGGGAAGTTTTTTTGGTCGAAAAATTAAATTTTTCTTGGGATGAAGTGCACGATATTGCGGAACAATTAGAACACATCAAATCAGAAAAACTAATCAACAAACTCGATGATTTCTTAGGAAATCCAACCGAAGATCCACACGGTGATCCCATTCCTAACGCAAAGGGACAAATCATTACCATCGAAAAACAACTGCTTTCAGAGTTGTCAGAAAATAAAATAGGAATTTGTGTAGGAGTAAAAGATTCTTCGTCTGAATTTTTGAAATACCTGGACAAACAAGAAATCGCTTTGGGTTCTAGAATTGAAATTATCGAAAAAGAAACTTTTGATTCCTCTTTAAAAATAATGGTTGATTCAAAGGAACTGATGATTTCGAATAAAATAGCGGGAAATTTATTTGTGAAGCTGGTTTAGTTTCCGAAAACAGGACTATTTTCAATTCTAGAAAACACAATCCCAAACCGTCAAACCGGATCATTTTAAAACAAACGGCGTTTAGGAATTGTAATTTAAAAAAACCATCATCAGAGATTAAATACATGTAAGTTTTTTATTATTATGACTGCTTGATAATAAGGTATAAAGAAATCAAATAGCTAATTATCAAACTAATTATTTTGTTCTATTTTGGACAAATTTTATAAATTAATGGCATTTAAAAAAAAGTTATCATTTTAAAAAATGGGGAGTATATTTGTATAAATTTTTATATAGCAGTTTGAAGGTTAAATTGGGATTAACGATAGCGAAGCTATGTTTTTTTGTTAATATTCACAATGTTTTTAATCACGGTAAGCCAAAACAATTCCTTTGCGCTCTCTAATACATTTGTGACCGCTTCCTGACTGGAGAAAGTATAAAAAGCAACAATTAATTATAAGTAGTACAATGATCAATAAAAACGCGGTAATTTATATTGCTGGTCACAATGGCATGGTCGGAAGTGCGATATGGCGCACCCTTTCTGCTAAGGGCTATACGAACTTGACTGGAGCGACAAGCAAAGAATTAGATCTCAGAAACCAACAAGCTGTTCGGGACTTTATCCAAAAAATAAAACCGGATGTTATCATCGATGCTGCCGCTAAAGTGGGAGGCATTTTGGCCAACAATAATTTTCCATTCCAGTTTTTGATGGAAAACATGCAAATCCAAAACAATCTTATCGATGCAGCCCACCATTTTGGGGTCGAAAAATTTATCTTTTTAGGCAGTTCCTGTATTTATCCAAAATTAGCCCCCCAACCCTTAAAAGAAGAGTATTTGCTTACGGGCCCTTTGGAACCGACCAACGAATGGTATGCCTTGGCAAAGATTACGGGTGTAAAAGCCTGTCAAGCGCTAAGAAATCAGTTTGGTAAAGATTATGTCAGCTTGATGCCCACGAATTTATACGGCACCCATGATAATTTCGATTTGACCAGTTCCCATGTTTTGCCTGCCATGATGCGCAAGTTTCACGAAGCCAAACACAACAACCACGCGGCCGTAACCCTATGGGGAAGCGGCACACCCATGCGGGAATTCCTTTTTGTGGATGACATGGCACAAGCGGTTGTTTTTGGCTTGGAAAACACGCTGCCAGATTATTTGTATAATGTAGGAACAGGCGAGGATTTAACCATCAAGCAATTGGCTGAAACCATCCAGAAAATTGTGGGTCATCAGGGCGATATTGTTTGGGATTCAAGCAAACCCGATGGAACACCACGAAAATTGATGGATATTTCTAAGATGCACGCCTTGGGTTGGAAACACCAAGTAGATTTAGAAGAAGGGATCCAGAAAACATACAATTGGTTTTTGGAGAATATTGAGAATTTTAAAGAAGTGAAATATTAAGGCAAGAGGCACAAAGCAAAAAAACGTAAGAAGGAAGTTAGAAGATCATTAGAGCTAACTAAACTTCTAAACTCATAACCTACGATCCAACACCTAGAACCCAACACCCAACACCAAAAAAAAGATGAGCACAAAACAAAAAGTAGCCCTTGTAACAGGAGTCACAGGTCAAGATGGATCTTATTTAGCGGAATTATTATTAGAAAAAGGCTATATGGTTCATGGGATTAAGAGAAGATCCTCTTCTTTTAATACTCAACGGATTGATCATATATATCAAGACCAACATGACAATCATGTTAATTTCAAACTGCATTATGGCGATTTGACCGATTCTACTAATATCATCAGAATTATTCAGGAAGTACAACCCGATGAGATCTATAATCTTGGAGCCATGTCTCATGTTAAAGTTTCTTTTGACTCTCCTGAATATGTAGCCAATGTCGACGGAATAGGAACTTTGCGACTATTAGAGGCCGTTCGAATTCTTGGTCTTGAAAAGAAAACCCGAATTTATCAAGCCTCTACTTCTGAATTGTATGGTGGTTTGGATGAGAATAAAAATGCGGTAGGATTTTACGACGAGAATTCTCCTTTCTATCCGCGCTCTCCTTATGGTGTGGCCAAAATATATGCTTTTTGGATAACCAAAAACTACCGGGAAGCCTATGATATTTTCGCTTGTAACGGCATCTTGTTCAACCACGAATCGCCTAGACGAGGAGAAACCTTTGTTACCCGAAAAATTACTATGGCCACCGCTGCCATTGCTTTGGGGAAACAAGAGTGTTTGTATTTAGGAAATCTGAACTCACAAAGAGATTGGGGGCATGCCAAAGATTATGTCGAAGCGATGTGGAGAATTTTGCAACAAGAGGTAGCCGAAGACTATGTTATTGCCACTGGAGTCACTACTTATATTCGTGATTTTGTGCGTCTTTCTTTTGCAGAAGTAGGGATTGATTTAGCTTTCGAAGGCGAAAATGAAAATGAAACTGCCAAAATTGTAGCTTGCAACAACCCAAAATACCAATTGCCAATCGGTTCCGTAGTGGTAAGAGTGGATCCAGAATATTATCGTCCTACCGAAGTCGATATATTAATTGGCGATCCTACTAAATCGAAAACAAAACTAGGATGGAAACCACAGTATGATTTAGCCGCCATGATAAAAGAAATGGTGGCTAGTGACTTAGAAATTTTGAAGCGATAAGAAGATTTTGGGTTAATTGGTTAAAAAAAAGGTTTTTCTATTGCAGTTTTGAGGAATTTTTAATGAAAAAAATAAGAGTATTTATTAGCAGTGTACAATCAGAATTTGCTGAAGAACGGCGGATTTTGTCTCATTATATGACTTCTGATGCTCTTTTAGGGAAGTTTTTTGAACCCTTTATTTTCGAAAACGTGCCTGCGGTAAATTATTCTGCCACTTCGGTTTATAGCAATGAAGTCGAACATTGTGATATTTATCTGGGTGTTTTTGGCAAACAATATGGATTTGAAGATTCTGAAGGCGTTTCGCCAACAGAGAGAGAATTTGATCTTGCGGGACTTTATTCGAAAACACGTTTGGTGTTTTTGAGTAATGATGTCGATACAGACCGGGATTTAAAGGAACGGAATCTGATTCAGAAAGCACAGCAATTGGTGGTCAGAAAACGATTTGCCTCCAATTTCGAATTAAAAACAGCCGTTTATGTTTCCTTGATACGGTATCTCGAAGAAAAAGAATATATTAGAACAACTCCTTTTGACGCCACACTCCATACAAGAGCCGTCATAGCCGATTTGGACAGTCAAAAAATTGCAGCATTTGTTGGTATTGCCAGTGCCAAAAGGGGGTTTCCTTTTCCGGCTGAATCCCCTTCGGAAACGATTTTGACCCATCTCAATTTAATGGCGCAGCAGCGTGTAACGAATGCGGCTATTTTATTGTTTGCCAAGAATCCGCAACAATTTTTTATCAGTTCAGAGATTAAATGCGCTCATTTTCACGGAACCACAATAACCAAACCTATTCCTTCCTATCATGTTTACAAGGGAGATGTGTTCCAATTAGTGAATCAGGCTGTCGATTTTGTGCTTTCAAGAATTGACGTTTCTGTTGGAACGCGTGAGGAAAGCATTCAAGTGCCCATACAATACGAGTTGCCTCCTGCTGCGGTTACGGAAGCCATCGTCAATGCCGTGGCACATCGCGATTATACCAGCAACGGCAGTATTCAGGTCATGCTTTTTAAAGATCGACTCGAAATTTGGAATCCGGGTAGTTTGCCTTATGGATTAACCACTGCCAAACTTAGAAAGCCGCACAGTTCCATTCCTGCCAACCCGTTATTAGCAGAGCCTATGTATCTTGCAGGTTTTATCGAAAGGATGGGAACGGGAACCGGCGATATTATTCGACTTTGTGATGAGGCAGGCTTGAAGAAAGCTCCCGAGTTCCTACAAGAAGAAATTTTCAAGACCATCCTTTGGCGCAAAAATACGGATGATATAGTTGAGGTTGGAGTAAGTGGCGGAGTAAGTGGCGGAGTAAGTGGCGGAGTAAGTGGCGGAGTAAATGATATTCTGGTACTTATCGAAAACAATCCCGGCATCAATGTTTCGAGCATAAAGTCACTTTTGAACATTCCCCAAAGAACTATTGAAAGATGGATTAATCAATTAAAAAAAGAGAACAAAATCGAATTCAAAGGCGCACCAAAAACAGGAGGGTATTTTGTAATCAATACTAATTAAGGAAGACAAGACACCATTAGATCAGTTTTAGCCGTTGGCCTCAAATGTTTCCGAAATACAGCAGTGGCTTTATTGATAGGCGATCCAAGTAAATCTAAAAAACTGGGATGGAAACCACAGTATGATTTAGCCGCCATGATAAAAGAAATGGTGGCTAGTGACTTGAATATTTTGAAGAGACTTAGATAAGGTCGTTACAACGGTTGTATGTTGCAGCGCTTGAAAGCGGCTACGACAGCACGGCTTGAAATTCTGAAATTTTTTAATAGAGCGGCTATCCGACCCTTAATTATTTCGAGTAAAAATTAAGAGATTAAACAAGATTAAAAAAAACGCACAAAAAAATATAATAAAATTAATGCCCAATTCAGAAAATAATAAACGCATAGCAAAAAACACATTTATTCTTTATACAAGAATGTTTTTTACTATGGGAGTTAGTTTATATACTTCAAGAGTAGTTCTAAATACTTTGGGGATTGAAGATTATGGGGTTTATAGCATTGTAGGCGGAATTGTAACGCTGTTTAGTTTCTTTAACGGTGCAATGACCTCAGCTACACAGCGCTTTTTGGCTTTTGATATAGGAAAAAACGATTTACAGCAATTGAAAAAAACTTTCAATGCAACGCTAAATATCCATATAGCGATAAGTATTCTGGTTTTGGTGTTAGCAGAAACAGTTGGGTTGTGGTTTGTAAACCACAAATTGAATTTACCCTCAGATAGAATGGTAGCAGTTAATTGGGTCTATCAGTTTTCTGTTTTTACTTTTCTTTTGGGAATCATACAAGTTCCTTATGATGCTTTGATTATAGCCCGAGAAAAGATGGATATTTATGCTTATATGAGCTTTGTAGAGGCCTTTCTGAAATTGATAATTGTGTATCTTTTGGTGGTGTTTTCTTATGATAAATTGATACTCTATGCCGGTTTATTGTTTTTAGTTTCTTTTATCGTAAGGTCTGGACACATGCACTACTGTAAGTGTAAATACAAAGAGAGTAAATACCAATTCTATTTTGATAGGTCTTTCTATAAAGTATTATTGTCTTATTCAGGATGGAATTTATTTGGAAATATAGCGGCAGTAGCAAGAGGACAAGGGTCTAATATTTTATTAAACCTTTTTTTTGGAACTGTTTTAAATGCTGCTTACGGTATTAGTATGCAAGTACAAACAACAGTGCAGGGCTTTGTGCTTAATTTTCAGATGGCGGTAAATCCTCAAATTATTAAACAGTATGCAGCAGGAAATACCGATCAATGTTTAAAACTAATCTTTCAGAGTGCAAAATATTCATACTTCTTAATGTTTATAATAGCCTGTCCCATTATTTACAATATTGATTTCATTTTAGAATTATGGTTGAAAAACCCACCAAAAT
>CANHNG010000007.1 GCA_947461915.1 Flavobacteriaceae bacterium | reverse complement strand
TTTCTGGAACTTCATTTTTATAATTCAAAACAATCTTGTCAGCATTTTTTCTGTCAATTGTATAAATACTATCCATGTTTTTAGAATCAATCCATTTCTTAAATACAATTTCATCATTTTTAACACCATAAATTGGGATTGGAACGATAACTCGAGTTCTATTATTTATAGAAAAAGTGATACTATCTTTCGTTTTTGATACCTTAGAAAACTTATAGTCAACAATGTCTCTGGAATCGATAATTGTTTTGAAAAACCAACTAATATCTTTATTTGAATTCTCTTTAATGATAGTTTCAAAATCCAATCTTTGAACTTGCTTTCCTTTATAATTTTCGTAAAATTTGTGAATGCTCTTTGGGATTGTTTGTTGTCCTATATAATCATCTAAATATCGAAAACTTAAACCTGCCCGGTACTTACTCGCAATTTGTTCATTGAATTTTATTAAAGTGTTTTTAGGATTGCCAAGTGGTTGGTCTAAATTTTTCCGGGCCATTAGTGTATAAAAATAATTGTATTGCTCGTTAAATCCCAAATGGGATATATTATAACTTTTCAATAATCGAATATTGGCAATCCTGCCCAACATCTTGCTTTCTGGGTAGTTTTCTTCAATATATTTCATCATCGTATATATTTGGATTCCATCATAAATCCAATTGTCTTTTCGGGGATCTAGCTTCAAACTGCTTTTGATATAATTATTCAAATAAGTTTTTAGGAATTTAATTTCAAAAATAAATTCATCCGAAAATGGTCTGATGAATGAAGGCAATTGGTTTAAGCCATAAAAAGGATTTCGTTCATAGTCGGCTTCTGAAACAGTTATTTTTTCATGGGGATATTTGCCTATAAAATCGTTGGCAAAACTCACGACCCGATCCACTATAATTGCTTTTTGAATGTCATCCAGTTTGCTGTCTTTTATATTGGTAACAACTTCGATTGAACCGTTTTTGTAACTGTAAAAACTGGATTTAGTCTCCAAGAAAAGGCTGAAATCGGTTCTGTTTTTTCCGGACAATTCATGAATACAATAATTTTCTGTTTGAGATTTTTTGATGGTATTTAAATCAGAGGTAACCTCAATGTTTTTAGGAATCTTCAGTTCAATATCAAAATCGCAAGCCCCATTGGCAATATCATCCAAATTGTTGTTGTTATAGGTAACAAAGGCATGATTTTCATAGCGAGAAGGAGTAAGAAACCAGTTTTTTAGGTTCATTCGGTCATTATCACCATAACCATACTTCGTAAATTTATTGCTTGGAACCTTTACGATATAGGATAGGTGTAAAGTGATTTTTTCATTAGGGGCTAATTTCCTCTTAAAATCAACGACTATCAAATCAGGATTCTTTTCGGTTCTTTTCCAGAC
Source organism: Flavobacteriaceae bacterium (assembly GCA_947461915.1). Lineage (GTDB taxonomy): Bacteria > Bacteroidota > Bacteroidia > Flavobacteriales > Flavobacteriaceae > Flavobacterium. The sequence goes on along the minus strand of CANHNG010000007.1, from coordinate 15,131 downwards.
AAAAGGTAATTTATCGCTGTCCGTTATTCCTAAAATAGTGGTACTTCCGCGTTCTTCCTCTTTGGCCAGATGAAAGCCTCTGTAAAATTCGTCAGAAAATCTTTTCGCTAGAGGGGTCGTTTTTGAGGAATAGGCATTGTTCCAATCATTCAAAACTAAAGAAGTTAAAGTGTCTTGTGACTGATTAAAAAAAACAATTTCATGTTGGACGACCAGCGTTTTTTTTGTTGTATTTACTTCTACCACAAGATGGGAATTGTTTTGGCTATATTGTTTCAATGAAGCAAATAAAACAAGTAGGTAAACGATATTTTTCTGAAATGATTTCAATAGTTTGGGAATGGATTATTAGTCTAAACGTACTAAATTAATATAGTGAAAAATAGCTTAAAAATTAGGGGTTAGGTCGTATTTTTTGTAGAATTTATCTAATACATCAACCACTTCATCTTCGGTATCCACAATTTTGTATAAATCTAAATCTTCTAAATGTACCGTTTGTTCTTTTTCTACTAATACGGTTCGTATCCAATCGATTAATCCCGACCAAAAAGCAGTCCCAACCAATATGATTGGAAATTTTCCAATTTTTTTTGTCTGTATTAAGGTCAATGCCTCAAACATTTCGTCCATTGTTCCAAAACCCCCTGGCATGACCACAAATCCTTGTGAATACTTGACAAACATTACTTTTCTGACAAAGAAATAATCGAAATTCAGATTTTTATCGCCATCAATATAAGGGTTGAAATGCTGTTCAAAAGGCAATGCGATATTCAGCCCCACAGAAGTTCCTCCTCCAAGTTGCGCCCCTTTATTGCTCGCTTCCATAATTCCGCCACCTCCGCCAGTTATGACACCATATCCCGCTTTACTTATTTTGTAAGCAATTTTTTCGGCCAATAAATAATATTTGTCTTCTGGTTTTGTTCGTGCGGAACCAAATATAGAAACACAAGGACCAATCCGTGCCATATTTTCATAGCCGTTTACAAACTCGGACATGATCTTGAAAATTGCCCAACTGTCGTTCGTCCGTATCTCGTTCCAGGTCTTTCTTTTAAATTTATCCTGAATTACTTTTTCTTCGTCATTGTCAAAATCTTGTAATTTCATTTTGTGTATTTTTTTCTAAGATAACTCTTTTTTCAAAAATTGCGCTGTATAACTTTGCTTATTTTTAGCAACTTCTTCAGGAGTTCCTTTGGCAACGACTTCACCACCCCCTTTTCCGCCTTCAGGACCAATATCTATGATGTAATCTGCCAATTTAATCACATCCATATTGTGTTCGATAATCAAAATCGTATTGCCTTTATCGACTAGTTTATTAATCACTTCCATCAAGACCCTAATATCTTCAAAATGCAAGCCAGTTGTGGGTTCGTCCAGAATATAAAACGTGTTTCCTGTATCTTTTTTAGATAATTCTCCCGCCAGTTTGATTCGTTGTGCTTCGCCACCGGAAAGCGTTGTGCTTTGTTGACCAAGAGTGATATAACCCAAACCAACATCTTGGATCGTTTTTACTTTTCGGTAAATTTTCGGAATATTTTCGAAGAAAGGAACGGCTTCATCCACCGTCATATTCAACACATCCGAAATGGATTTTCCTTTGTACCGAATTTCCAACGTTTCCCTGTTAAAACGCTTTCCTTGACAGGTTTCACATTCCACGTAAACATCGGGCAAGAAATTCATTTCAATTGTTCTCACACCAGATCCTTCACAGGTTTCGCAACGCCCGCCTTTCACATTGAAACTAAAACGTCCGGCTTTATAACCCCGAATCATACTCTCCGAAGTCATCGTAAACAAATTCCTGATTTCCGTAAAAACTTCGGTATAGGTTGCCGGATTCGAGCGTGGTGTTCGCCCAATTGGACTTTGGTCAATATCAATTACTTTGTCGATATGTTCCAAACCTTCAATTTTTTTGTACGGTTTTGGTTTTTTGACTCCATTAAAATAAAAAGCGTTCAAAATAGGGTAGAGGGTTTCATTTATCAAGGTCGATTTTCCGCTTCCTGAAACTCCCGTCACGCAAATCATTTTACCTAAAGGCAATTCTATCGATACATTTTTAAGGTTGTTACCTGTCGCTCCAGTCAGTTTTAGAAAATTTCCATTGCCTTCCCGACGTTTTTTTGGAACCTCAATTTCCATTTCTCCATTCAAGTAGGAAGCCGTCAAAGTGTGATCTTTCAAAATTTCAGTAGGTGTCCCCTTGCTGATGATTTCGCCACCGTGTTTTCCCGCTTTCGGACCAATATCAATCACGTAATCGGCGCGCAGAATCATATCTTTATCGTGTTCGACCACAATAACCGAGTTACCAATATCGCGCAATTGTTCCAAGGAATGAATCAATTTGTCATTGTCTCTTTGGTGCAAACCAATACTCGGTTCATCCAGAATATACAAAACGCCCACCAACTGCGAACCAATTTGGGTTGCCAATCGAATGCGTTGTGCTTCGCCACCGGAAAGCGATTTGGAACTTCGGCTTAAAGCCAAATAATCCAAGCCCACGTTCATCAAAAAGGCCAATCGATCCTTAATTTCCTTGATGACTTCCGTGGCAATTGTCTTTTGTTTATCGGATAAATGATTGTTCAAATCCAGAAACCATGTCGTTACATCCGAAATATCCATATCGCATAATTCGACAATATTCTTCTCGTTGATTTTGAAAAATAAGGCTTCTTTTTTTAATCTGGAACCTTCACAAACTGGACAATTTACTTCGTCCATAAATTCCTTTGCCCAACGGCGTATTGTTGTAGAACCACTTTCGTCGTGTTGGTTTTTGATGAAATGCGAAATCCCTTCAAACTCAATTTTGTATTCTTTGGTCACACCCAAAACTTTCGATTCGACCGAGAATTTTTCCTTGCCACCATTCAAGATCATTTCCATCGCTTCTTCGGAAATGGTAGAAATGGGATCGGTCAATTTGAAACCGTATTTTTCGCCAATGATTTCTAATTGTTTGAACATCCAACTGCTTTTGTATTCGCCCAAAGGCGCAAAACCACCTTTGTTTATCGATAATTTTGGATTGGGAATTATCTTCTTGAGGTTAATCTCGTTTACCGTTCCCAAACCTTTACAATGGTCGCAAGCCCCTTTTGGGGAGTTGAAAGAAAATAAATTCGGTTCCGGATTTTGATAGGAAATTCCGGTTGTCGGACACATTAAATTCCGACTAAAAAAACGTATTTCGTTAGTGTCTTGTTCTAAAATCATCAACACATTTTCACCGTGGTACATCGCCGTTTTGATGCTTTCGGTCAGGCGTTTTTCATTGTCAGGCGTAACTTCGATAACCATTCTATCGATCACGATTTCGATGTCGTGCGTTTTGTAACGGTCGAGTTTCATTCCCGTGGTGATGTCTTTGATGTCGCCGTTAATGCGAACTTTCAAAAAGCCTTGTTTAGCAATTTGCTGGAATAATTCGGCATAATGTCCTTTTCTGGCCCGAATAATGGGTGCCAGAATATTAATGCGTTTTCCAGCAAAATCTTGGGTAATTAACTCCTTGATTTGCTCATCGTCATAGGAAACCATTTTCTCGCCCGTATTGTAACTATAAGCATCGGCGGCACGTGCATAAAGCAAACGAAGGAAATCATAAATCTCTGTAATCGTTCCAACGGTGGAGCGCGGGCTCTTGGAGGTGGTTTTCTGTTCGATGGCAATAACGGGCGAAAGTCCATCAATTTTATCTACATCGGGACGTTCCAATCCACCCAGAAATTGTCGGGCGTAAGCCGAAAAAGTTTCCACGTAACGGCGTTGTCCTTCGGCATAAATCGTATCAAAAGCCAAGGACGATTTCCCGGAACCCGAAAGTCCCGTAATCACCACCAGTTTTTCTCGAGGAATGCGGACATCTATGTTTTTCAGATTGTGTACTCGCGCACCCAATACTTCAATGTTATTATCGTTTTCTAGCATAAATTTTTTGTCAACTCCGTCCCGAAGTTTCGGGAGCGGAAGTATAGTTACGTCTGGTTTTGCTGTTACAATTTCTCTTTCAAATACTTCCCTGTAACCGATTTTTTGTTTTTTATGATTTCCTCGGGAGTACCTTCGGCGAGTAATTGCCCGCCATTTTCGCCCCCTTCGGGACCTAAATCAATAATCCAGTCGGCACATTTTATGAGGTCGAGATTGTGTTCAATGACCAAAATTGAATGCCCTTTATCGATTAAAGCCTCAAAAGAAGCCAAGAGTTTCTTGATGTCGTGAAAATGCAATCCCGTTGTAGGTTCGTCAAATACAAAAAGTGCTTTTTCTTTGGTAGCCCCTTTGACTAAGAACGAAGCCAGTTTAATCCGTTGCGCCTCGCCACCGGAAAGAGTAGAGGAGGATTGTCCCAATTGTACATAGCCCAAGCCAACGTCTTGCAATGGTTGCAGTTTTTGTGTGATTTTGGTTTGATTATTGACCGCAAAAAAAGCAATTGCATCATCGATGGTCATCGTCAAAATGTCATGAATGTTCTTGCCTTCGAAAGCGACTTCCAAAACTTCTTTCTTGAATCGCTTGCCATTGCAGGTTTCGCAATGCAATTGTACATCGGCCATAAAAACCATTTCGACATTGATGGTGCCTTCGCCTTTGCAGGTTTCACATCTTCCGCCATCTACGTTAAATGAAAAATGTTTGGCTTGATACCCTCGAACTTTAGATAGTTTTTCTTTGGCAAACAATTCCCGAATATCGTCATACGCCTTGATATACGTCACGGGATTCGAACGGGAACTTCTTCCAATCGGATTTTGATCTACGTATTCTATGTGTTGAATCATGTGGTAATAGCCACGCATTTCGGAAAATTGTCCGGCTTTTTCACCAACTCCATCCAGTCTTTTCTGCATCGCCGGAAACAGGATTTTCTTGACCAAAGTGCTTTTTCCGCTTCCGGAAACACCGGTTATTACGGTCAAGCATTCCAAAGGAAATTTGACGTCAATATTTTGTAAATTGTTTTCTCTTGCTCCCAAAATTTCAATGTAATTAGTCCACTTTCGGCGAGTTCGTGGCGTTTTAATTTCCAGTTCCCCATTGAGGTATTTCGCCGTTAGTGAAGTCGATTTCAAGATTTCTTGGAAAGTTCCCTGAGCGACCAATTCGCCACCAAAAGTTCCTGCTTCGGGACCAATGTCGACAATCATATCAGCAGCTTTCATAATATCCTCATCGTGTTCAACCACGATAACGGTGTTGCCTAGATCTCGTAAAGACTGCAAAACTTTGATTAATCGTTCCGTGTCTTTTGGGTGTAAACCAATACTTGGCTCGTCGAGAATATACATCGAACCCACCAAACTGCTTCCAAGCGAAGTCGCCAAGTTAATGCGCTGCGATTCACCACCGGAAAGTGTCGCCGAATTCCTGTTTAGAGTTAAATAATCCAAACCCACTTCGGTCAAAAACGACAAGCGGTTGTTGATTTCCAATAATAATCGTTTGGCAATTTGTTTTTCGTACACGTCCAAATCGATATTTTGGAAAAAAGTAACCAAATGTTTGATAGGTAAATCAACCAATTCCGACGCCGTTTTCGAATTGATTTTCACGTAAGAAGCTTCAATGCGTAAGCGTTTTCCTTTGCAGGAATGGCATTTGGTTTTGCCACGATAACGAGAAAGCATCACCCGATTTTGGATTTTGTAATTCTTGTCTTCCAATTCCTTAAAGAACGCATTCAAACCTTGAAAATAGCTGTTTCCTGTCCAAACCAACTCCTTTTGCGTTTCCGAAAGTTCAAAATACGGTTTGTGAATAGGGAAGTCAAACTTGTAAGCATTATTCACCAATTCGTCCCGAAACCAGCCCATACTTTCGCCACGCCAAGGGTAAATGGCATTTTCAAAAACGGACAAAGAAGTATTGGGAATCACCAATTCTTCGTCGATTCCGATGATATTTCCGTAGCCTTCGCAAATGGGACATGCCCCATAAGGATTGTTGAAACTAAACAAATGAACGTTTGGTTCCAAGAAAGTAATACCGTCCAGTTCGAAATTATTGCTGTACGAAAAACGTTTCTGCGTGTTTAATTCCTGTAAATGGCAAATTCCTTTTCCTTCATAAAAAGCGGTTTGCACGGCATCGGCAAGGCGATTGTAAAATTCCTCTTCGTCTTTGACTATGATTCTGTCTATGATGAGAAGAATATCTTTGTTGTCTAATGTATGTTCGTCAATTTCATCTAAACGAATGGTTTCGTTATTGACTAATATTCTGGAGAATCCTTGATTGAGCAAGGCTTTCAATTTATCTTCTAAAGCTCTCCCGTGTTCCAAATGAATTGGCGCGAGGAGCAACCATTTGCTGTCGATTCCAATTTTTTTTACGTCGGCAATAACATCCGAAACTGTATTTTTTTTGACTTCTTGTCCTGAAATTGGCGAAAAAGTTCTGCCAACTCGGGCAAACAATAGTTTAATGTAATCGTAAATTTCGGTCGAAGTTCCCACGGTGGATCGTGCATTGGTCGTATTTACTTTTTGCTCGATAGCTATTGCTGGCGCGATTCCTTTGATGTATTCCACTTTTGGTTTGTCTAGTCTTCCAAGGAATTGTCGCGCATAAGAGGATAAACTTTCCACATAACGGCGTTGTCCTTCGGCATACAAAGTGTCGAAAGCCAGGCTTGATTTCCCCGAACCTGAAAGTCCGGTAATTACCACTAATTTATTTCTTGGAATCGCCACATCCACATTTTTTAAGTTGTGAACTTGCGCTCCCTTGATGATGATGTTCTTCTTTGGATCTAGTGTAGAAAGGTCAATTGGCATACAAAAACTGAATTTCCACAAAAGTAATCAATTTTGAAATGAGAATTGGTATTGAACAAATCACAAATTTTTAGGGATTGAATTGATTTTTTTAAATTTTAGAAGACCATAAAAAGGTATGATTTTGTGTTTATTATAGAGGTTTTGTTGTTGAAAAAACAACGGTTTTCCTGTTATTATCTATGATTAATGCTAATTTTATTCTATTTTATTTGGTTGTTTGGATAAAATATAGTTAAATTTGGAAATTAATTATAAACTTAAATCCATTAGCCTATTTTATATAACTACTTTTTAGAGAAATCGCTCCAAATTTTTATTAAAAAACTAAAAGGTATTACTATGGCTAATGTTCAACTTCCTGATTCTTTATTGGTACACAATTATATTGAAGGCGATGAAAACGCTTTGACAATATTAATCAATAGACATCAATCCAAAATTTTCGGTTTTATATATTCAAAAATCTCGGATAGAGATATTTCGAATGATATTTTTCAAGACACTTTTATTAAAGTTATTAAAACTTTAAAATCTAAATCCTATAACGAGGAAGGTAAATTCTTGCCTTGGGTGATGCGAATTGCCCATAATCTGATTATTGACCATTTTCGAAAAAACAAAAAAATGCCTATGTTCAGGGAAACGGAGGAGTTTTCTATTTTTTCGATTATGTCTGATGATTCGCCAACGATAGAAAATAAAATTATTCGAGAACAAGTTGATACCGACCTGAGAAAATTAATCGAGGAACTTCCTGCCGATCAAAAAGAAGTTTTGGTTATGCGAATGTATCAAGACATGAGTTTTAAGGAAATATCAGAAATAACAGGGGTAAGCATCAACACTGCCCTAGGTAGAATGCGATATGCCCTGATGAACATGAGAAAAGTAATCGACAAACATCAAATTATTTTAACGAATTAATACTATAATAAAAAATTCTACGTTGTAATAAAAACACAAATTTTATTACAATATGGCAAAAATCTACTCAAAAAAAACATTAGTTATCCCTACAATGAAACCTAAAAAAGAAGTTATTTCTTTTTTGTTGAATTACTCTAAAGCGTTAAGCATCATAAAAGGTAATAAAATGAGTTTCGAAATTATAGCTAATTAGGAAAAACGTCCCGAGTTTATCGGGACGTTTTTTTATAGTATGCTGATAAAACACTTTTTTTGCCAACGGTTTTAGTAATACGATCTTTCTCTAAATCCCAACCTCGTGCAGGCGAATATTCCCGACCATACCAAATCATTTGGAGGTGTAAATCGTTCCAAGTCTCTTCCGGAAAAATTCTCTTGGCGTCTTTTTCAGTCTGGACAACATTTTTTCCGTTGGACAAATTCCATCGGTACATCAATCGATGAATGTGCGTATCAACAGGAAAAGCAGGTACTCCAAAAGCCTGTGACATCACCACACTAGCAGTTTTATGTCCCACAGCTGGAAGTTCTTCTAGGCTTTCAAAACTTTGGGGAACTTTGCCTCCATGTTTGTTAATTAAGATATGTGACAAACCGTGAATTCCTTTAGATTTCATTGGCGATAAGCCACAAGGACGAATGATTTCCCTGATCTCCTCGACGGACATTTTTATCATGTCATATGGATTGTCTGCTTTGGCAAAAAGTAGGGGGGTAATTTGGTTGACACGAACATCTGTACATTGTGCCGAAAGTAATACGGCAATCAACAGGGTATAGGGGTCCTTGTGATTTAAAGGAATTGGAATTTCCGGATACAATTCTTTTAACGTATTTATAACAAACGTTACACGTTCAGATTTGGTCATTTTAGTTTATTTTTGGGTACAATTTAATAACTATACTTATAAACTCCTAAACTTATAAATTCAAATTATGACAACATTAAAAAAAGGGGATCTCGCACCAAATTTTTCAGGATTAGATCAAGATGGAAAATTACATAAATTATCCGATTATAAAGGAAAGAAATTAGTGGTTTTCTTTTATCCAAAAGCAAGCACGCCAGGATGCACAGCCGAAGCCTGTGATTTAAGGGATAATTTCGAGCGTTTTCAAGCCAATAATTATGAACTTTTAGGCGTAAGTGCTGATGCTGCAAAGGCTCAAGCGAAGTTCAAGGAAAAATATGATTTCCCGTTTCCGTTATTGGCAGACGAGGACAAATCGGTTATTCATGCATTTGGGGTATGGGGTCCAAAAAAGTTCATGGGGAAAGAATATGACGGGATTCACAGAACCACATTTGTAATCGATGAAAATGGCATAATAGACGAAGTAATCTCTGATGTAAAAACCAAAGAGCATGCTGCGCAAATCTTAAAATAAATTCTCAAGTTCAGAATAAAGAATAAAGGCCAAGAAAACAACATTGCTTTCTTGGCCTTCTATATGTAGCAATAATTTTATAATTTGAACTAGCTGCTTTTTTCTAATAATTTGCTAGGATTGTAACCGAAAAGTTCCTGTTCTTTGATGATTTCAGCAACACCGGCTGGTAACATTGATTCCCAACCCGGTTTATTTTCACTAATCATTTTTAATACTTCTCGGGAGAAAACTTCCAAGTTTTTCGGATTATAGTTTGTAATGTCGACTACTTTTCCATTGAACTTGAAGAATTTATATAGTTCTTTCATTCTTGGATGCACTTTTAAAGTCTCTGAGGTAACAATTACTCCGTTTTCATCCAGCATTGGATATAGGAATACTTTCATATCGCGATAGAATAATTTACCGAAAGCCTCTAGAATTCCACCACTCAAATGGCGGTAGTATTTTTCGTCAAAGATATCGACTAAATTGTTTACACCCATCGCCAATCCCATTCTGGCCTTGGTATATTTTGCAAAGTATTCGACCACTCTATAATATTCCTGAAAATTCGAAATCATTACTGTTTGCCCCAGTGAACAAAGCAATTCTGCTCGATCCATAAAATCTCTTTCATCTATTTCTCCATCGGAACGTAAGTTTGACAAAGTAATTTCAAAGAGAACCAAGGTGTTTTCTGCATCAACTTTGTTCTCCTCGAGGAACATTTTTAAAGACTCCTTGTACATATCCATGTTTACTTTGGTAACAGGACGAAAACTACCCCTTAAAGCAAGAATGTTTTTTTTGTATAATAAGGCTGCGGGAAGTATATTATTGCCTTTCGGATCGAAAATAACGGCGTCTGTCATTCCGTTTTTTACCAATTGCAAACTCATTAAACGATTGTCCACATCAGCAAAACGAGGTCCGGAAAAGTTGATAGTGTCTATTTCTAGTTGGTCTTTATCCAAGTGATCGTATAAATATCGCAATAATCGTTTGGGTTCGTTGTATTTATAATAGGCACCATAAATTAGGTTAACGCCTAATATTCCTAAAGTTTCTTGCTGTAATCGAACATCTGTTTCTTTAAAACGGATATGAAGAATGATATCGTTGTAACCTTCTGTAGGGTCAATTTGATACCGAATACCAACCCATCCGTGTCCTTTGAATTGTTTGGCAAAGTCAATGGTAGCTACTGTGTTGGCGTAGCTAAAAAACATTTTTTCGGGGTGTTTTATTCTGCTTAGCCTTTTTTCTATTAGTTCCACTTCGTGTGAAAGCATCTTTTTAAGTCTGCTTTCGGTCACATAGCGGCCATCACTTTCGACTCCATAAATGACATCGCTGAAATCTTTATCATAAGCTGAAGTGGCTTTTGCAATCGTCCCTGAAGATCCGCCAGCTCTGAAGAAATGTCTAACGGTTTCTTGTCCAGCTCCAATTTCTGCAAAAGTCCCATAAATATTTTCGTTCAGATTGATACGAAGCGCTTTGTCTTTTATGGAAGGAATTTGTTCGATGACTTTGTCACCTTTCAGTTTTATTTCTGTTTCCATTTTAATATTAATAGGGCTGATATGTTACAAAGTTAATTAATTAGGTTTCTAATGAAAGAGAATTAAACCTATTTTTGTAAAATAATTGGCAAAAACGATGCTAGATGAATATATATTTTTTAGGAACCGGCACTTCACAAGGAATACCTATTATAGGTAGCCATCATTCTGTTTGCCAAAGTGCAGATATCAGGGACAAAAGACTTCGCGTTTCTGTTTGGATTTCCTGGGAAAAATATTCTTTTGTAATAGATTGCGGACCTGATTTCAGGCAACAAATGCTGGCTTCAAATTGCCAAAAAGTAGACGGGATTTTATATACCCATGAGCATTCGGATCATACCGCAGGCTTGGATGACATTCGCCCATTTAATTTTAGACAAGGAGAAATACCAATATATGCCCATCAACGGGTAATCGAAAATCTAAAAAAAAGGTTTGACTATGTTTTTGAAACCAAGAACAAATATCCGGGAGCACCTTCCGTAAAACCGATTGAAGTAGTCAATAATCAACCTTTTCCTATTGGCAATAAAACAGCAATCCCTGTTAATGTGATGCACGGTGATCTTCAGGTTTTTGGTTACCGAATTGATGATTTTGCCTATTTAACAGATGTGAAAACTATAGATGAAATCGAAATTAAAAAATTAAAAAATGTAAAGGTTTTGGTAATAAATGCTCTAAGGGAAGAGTCGCATGCGAAGCATTTCAATTTAAAGGAGGCTTTGGATTTTATAACTTTAATTCAACCTGAAAAAGCCTATCTTACCCACATTAGTCATATTTTGGGTTTTCATGAAGAAGTACAACAAAAACTTCCAAAAAACGTTTATTTGGCTTATGATAACTTAGAAATTACCCTTTAAAATTAACATAAAATGAAAAAATCATTATTGCTTTATCTTTTTATTCTTTCTGCTCTTTTTACGGTTTATACTTATATGTATTACAGTAAAGAACTCACTTTTGAACAAAATAAATTTACCAATCAAAACAAAAAACTGAAAGACAGCTTAAATTCTATCACAAATAAATTGGCTGATGCCAATTATTTTTCTTTGGCAAAAAACGAAAATGCCCAAAATTATTTTAATCCTGACAACGCAACGAAAACAATTCAAGTCGAGAAGTTGATTCCTTTGGTAACTGAGAAATTATTGGATTTGAATACTAATCCCAAAGGAAACCCTTATGTGGGTCAAGATCAAATAGGAGCCAATAAATTCATCATCAATAAAGTAAGAATATTGAATCACCGATGGATTATCGCCGATTATAGTGACGGAGAATATTGGGGAGAAGTGTTGTTGAAGTATTTTGTCAATGAAGATGAAACGGTTTCATTCGAGACCATTCAGTCTTTGTTATACCAGAAATAGTAGTGTTTAGCATGCCTGTCGGCAGACAGGTATTCAGTTTTTTAGTTATCAGTGCTCAACTGACCACTAAAAACTGTTTACTGCCTACTTCTTTAAAGTAGCCAATTCTTGAAATCATAAAAATTTTGCGGAGAAACTCCGTGTCCAACGGGATATTCTTTATAAGTCGTTTCTATTCCCAAATTTTCCAAGAAAGGTTTTGCTTTTCGTCCCCATTCCACCGGAATTACTTGGTCTGCAGTACCATGTGAAGCGAATACTTTCAGATTTGAAAATGAATTTTTTAAATAATTGTCTTCTAGAATTTCGGGATTGATATAACCACTCATCGCCACCACTCTTTGTACTTTTTCAGGGTGTGAAAGTGCTACGGCATAACTCAAAATTGTACCTTGACTAAAACCAATTAGAGTCACGTTTGTGGCGTCAATGGGATATTTATCAATTAATTCGTCAATGAATTTTGCTATTAAATCCCTAGAAATTCGTGCCTGATCATTGTCAGAAAATTTGTTTTGGTCGGCATCAAAGTTAATGGCATACCAAGCATAACTTCCGTATTGCAAATTGTAAGGGGCGCGAACCGAAACAATATAATACTCATCAGGGAGTTCCGTGGCAAAAGAAAATAAATCTTGTTCATTGCTGCCGTATCCGTGAATTAATAGTAAAAGTGGATTTTTGTGGAGCTTTATTTTAGGCTCTCTTACCAGATATTCTAATGATAAATTCATTGTTTTAAAGTTTTTGTCCTAAGAATCTTTTTCAAAGTCTAAACCTTGACAAGGATAAAAGTAACATATAGTATTGGAACTTGGATTTTTAAGAAATGTTTGCCAACCATTTTTGGAAATAATTTCCTAATAGAGGAATTGGTTTTGTTTCGCCATTGATAGCGCTAAAAATGCCATAAGTCCATAAAACAGAGAGGAAAATCCACATGGAAATGGAAATCATTAGGCTGTCAAAATTACTAATTATCAATCCCAATGATATAAATATGAGAGACAAACCCAGCGCTTGTCGAATATGGAAGGAGGCAAATGTATTTTTTTCCTCGCCACTATTCATAGACATGGCAATGAAAACTCCAATGATTAAAATATAGCTTGTTATGGCGGCTATTTTTCCTTTTTCGATGTCGTGGTTCATAGATTTTTAATTCAAAACTAATTTTCCTTGATTGTAAATTCCGTATGCTTTTCCTTTTATTTCGATTCCGAGAAAAGCCGAATTTTTCGATTTTGACAAGATGTTTTCTTTGGTGAATTTGCTTTTTCCATTAGGATTGAATAAGCTTATATTTGCTTTACTTCCTTCAGCGATGGTTTGTGATTCTCCCGAAATTTCGGGACAAAAAGTTGCTTTTCCAACTGTCAGTTTTTCGATTACTTTTTCTAAAGTCAGTACGGTTAGTAAAGCTCCAAAGGCACTTTCCATACCTATTGTTCCGTTCTTGGCCAAATCAAATTCCATTTTTTTATGTTCAATGTCAATTGGATTGTGGTCAGAGGTAATCATATCAATCGTATTATCCAGAATTCCCGCTAGCAATGCTTTTCTGTCGATTTCAGTTCTCAACGGTGGCGAAACTTTATAGCGAGTATCAAAACCTTCCAATGTTGAATCGGTTAAAGCTAAATGATGCACGGCTACGCTGCAAGTTACGTTCAAGCCTTTTGCTTTTGCGTCTTTTATTAATTGGACTGATTTTGCAGTCGAAATAGTTGGAATATGGAGTTTTCCACCCGTATATTCCAGTAAAAACAAGTTTCTGGCGATTTGTAATTCTTCGGCAAGATTCGGGATTCCTTTCAATCCTAATTTTGTTGAAACGGCACCTTCATTGGCAACTCCGTTTCCTTTTATGTTCGCATCTTGGGCGAAAGCGATGACCAATCCGTCAAAATCCTGCACATATTGCAGGGCTATTTTTAGCAAATTGGCGTTTTCCAAACTCTTGTTATAATCTCCAAAAGCCACCGCACCCGCATTTTTCATGTCGAATAACTCGGTCATATCTTTGCCTTCGCTTCCTTTTGTCAAGGCGCCAATTGGAAAAAGTTGGGTAGCAAAACCATTTGCCTTGCTTTTTACAAAATTGATTTGGGATTGATTGTCGATAATCGGGTAGGAGTTGGGTTGCAATGCAATCGCCGTGAAGCCACTTCGGGCAGCAACATCTAAACCGTTTGCAATGGTTTCCCGCTCTTCAAAACCAGGTTCGCCAAAAGAAACACTGCTGTCGAACCAACCTTGAGACACATGCAAATTGTCGAGTTTCACTTCGGTAGCATTTTCTGTATTGGGAAGCGAAGTTCCTATTTTTTTGATACTACCATCAACAATCAAAATATCAACTGTTTGGTTGTGAAAAGGACTTTCGGAATCTATAATTTTGGCGTCTCGGATAATTGTGTTCATAATAATATTGAATTATTTGAATTTCGTTTTATTTTACGAATCGTATAATTGCCATTTCTGTTAGCAGAAAAAGCAATGCAAATATAACAAACCATTTCCAAATTTGATTGTCGGCTCTGTCGGTTTGCAAGGTATTGAAAACTGTCGAGATGGAATCGATTATTTTATATTCGGAAAGTGTATTTTCGTTGGTCAGAGCCAAATTACTTTCGGTTCTATTGTAATTGAAACTGATGTCTTGCAAGTGTTCTTTTTGGTTGTAAATGCCGAAATTACCAGCTTGGACCGGAAAATCGTTGAATGTCAATTTTACTTTGTCATTCATAATTTGTTGCACCGGAATAAAGGTTTCGAAATCGTTTTTGACTTTCAAAATTTCGTCTTTTGATAATGTCACGTCAACCAAAAACGGATTGTTTTTTCCTATAGTTCTGGTGGTAATGCCATTGTTCAGATTGTTTATTCCCATTTTGTAAAACGTGGGAACAATTAATGGCGATTGTTGAAAATTGGAATTCTCCAGATTAATTGGAGCAGTGAAAACATAAACCGACGAAGTTGGATTGCTGATGGAAGTCAAAAATGGAGTTTGGTCTTCATAATACAAAGCCGCAGGATTCGAGCTGGCTATTCCATAGGAA
>CANHNG010000006.1 GCA_947461915.1 Flavobacteriaceae bacterium | reverse complement strand
TTAAAACTATTGTTTGATTCATTATTTAGGAAACTAATTTAACAGATTCTTTTTCAAATAGAACTCTAGAATTTCTTTCGTGATTAATTTTTATTAAAATTACA
Organism: Flavobacteriaceae bacterium; assembly: GCA_947461915.1. GTDB lineage: Bacteria > Bacteroidota > Bacteroidia > Flavobacteriales > Flavobacteriaceae > Flavobacterium. Next base: position 17,707 of record CANHNG010000006.1, on the reverse strand, counting down.
AGACATAGCCAAAATCCATGTTGTCTTAAAAAATCTGTTTGCAACCAATTTAAGCTTAAACCAACAAAAGAAATAAAAAGGATGAACCCAATTATTCTCTCGTTTGGTAAAGTTGATTTAAAGATTTTTTTTGACTGAGTAATACATAAATATATTAAATAAAACCATATACTTATTCCAATAATACCTGTTTCTGCTAAAAATCGAGTATAAATATTATATGCAGAAGGAAATGAGGTTATTGAATGATTATTATAAATGTTTTTGAATTCCCAATTATCTACAGTTGCCCAATGTGGGTATTTAAACCGTTTATAATATGTTTCCTGTCCGTAACCAACTCCGATTATTGGATGTTCAATAAAAACTTGTAATGATGCATATTGCATTCCCAGACGAGATTTGTTAGAATTATTTTCCTTTAAATTTTTAAAAAAATACAAAGATTCAACTTTTTTATCTACATCTTTTAAAATACTATTCCCATTTACTACTAAAAAAGTTGTTGAAATAAGTAATAAAGAAACCAATCCGTTAAGTAATACTTTCCTATACTCTTTCATTTTATATAAAACCATTAAAAACAAAAACAACTGAACACTTATAACAATTAATGCTGTTCTTGAACCTGAGAAATAAGCTAAAAATAAGACCATAAATGAAGGTAAAAAGCGAAACGTTTTTTTTGAAGTTAAAACATAACTAAACATCCATGCACTAATGGTTATTAAATAATTTCCCAAAGAAGGAGATTCATAAGCAACTGAAGAAATTCTACCGTCACCACTATAATTAATATCCAAAAATGGGAAAAAATCAAAGAGTTTCAAAAAATATCGAATCGGTGTTATATGAAACACTTGTATCAAAGTTTCAAGAAATCCATATCCAAATACAAAAATTAAACTGAAAAATAAAGTTTTTCTTAAAATAAATAATAGTTTATAAATTTTTTTCGATTCCAGAACGTTCCAATAGTATAAGAAAAAAATAATGCAAGAAATAATAATAGAGATGTATTGTCTTATAAATCTATAAATTCCACCTGTTTGTTTAAAATAACTAACCCAAACAGTATTTATATTTAGAATTGTGGTGCATAAACACCACAACAAAAAAAACAATAAAACATTAAAAATTTTACTGTTGATGGGAATTTTAAAATTCCCGTTTTTCAAAAATTGCATGAACAATATCAAAAAACCAAAAGCAAAAAAAAATGAACAAGCTTCATTTTTGTATTCACCAAGAATTGAATATCCTTTGAAATCATTGAAAGGAAAAAAGAACCAACCCGTTAAGAATACTAAAAAATTAACTTTTCTTAATGTAATCATCTCTTTTGAATGGATTTAATATTTGCTTTCTTTGGATTGTTAACAAATCTTATGAACTCAGACATTTTTGGATTATACACAAATTGTATTATGCAGATTAATAAATACAATACTCTTTTTGATTTACTAATTATGATTTTATATAAAATGGATTCAAAAACTCCTTTGCTTTTTAATATTTCAGAATGGTGTTTAATTGCATTTTTATATACAACGGGATGAAAGAGCATTTTACTAATATAATTTGTTTTCTCTTTAAATTTATATCTCTTGTAAGTTGTACAAACAAAAGTAAAATAAAATACATTTTGAATAAATCGAATAGCCTTGAGTCTTTCCATCTCTTCATAAGTCACTTTTAAATTATACTCTTTGATATAATCAAAATGAAATTTGTCAAGCGCTTTTTCGAAACAATCGTTTTCTATAAAACTTCTAGATTCACTAATTACATTTTCTCTAAAATAATAACCGCTATAGTCTAAAAATTTTACTTTTGAAGCTACATTAAATGCCTGAAGATTAAACATATTATCCTCTTCAATTATTCTATCATTTGGAAAATAAATATTGTTTTCGTCTATTACCTTTTTTTTGTAAATTTTATTCCAAACAGCAAATAAATCATCTGACTTTAGTAAACTAGTTATTACTTTGCTTTGAATAAAATCTTGAGAATAGGTTTTGTCAATCGGGAAAATAGTGTCTTTAATAATATACTTTCCATCCCGACCAAGAATTGTTTTTGAAATAACAATGTCTAAGTCCTCTTTTATTGCCTGATTATAAAGAGTTTCATACATATCATGTTTAACGAAATCATCATTATCCATAAACCCAATATACTCTCCTGTTGCAATATCCAATCCAGTATTTCTAGCAATACTAATTCCTTTGTTCTCTTGATTAATTAATTTAATTCTTGAATCTTGTTTTAAATATTTTTCAATAATTTGAGAACTTTTATCGATAGAACCATCATTTACAAATATGAATTCACATTCTTTTAGAGATTGATTTATTAATGATTCAATACATTCTGAAATATATAATTCAGAGTTATAAACAGGAATAATTACACTAATTTTTGGATTCATAAATTTCATTTTATTTGCTTTCTAACAAAATACCACATTCCTATTACAATAAATACTTGTGTCATCATTAACGCCAGCGCTGTACCAACTTCATGGTAAAAATATGTAACTGGTATATTAATGCAAAGATTAAATATTGTTGCAGCCAAAATAACTCTAAAATATAAATTATCCTTGCCTAGATTAATCAATATTTGCTTTCCAAACATAGTGTCTAAAAAAGAAGCTAATGGAATTATTATAAGAATTCTAAACAACAAAATGCTTGATGTCATCTCAGAACCATAAATTGTAAGTATTATTTTAGTGGCAAAAATAAAACATATAGAAATCAATATTATAAAAAACACAGATCCAATTGTTGTCATATTTAATATGTTTTTTATTGCCTTTTTTTTGTTTATCAACATTTCTTTTGAAAAATGTGGAAATATTGCATTCGATAATGGAATTTGTATGCCACCAATAGCCCTAGCTAATTTTTCGGCAGAGGAAAAATAACCCACAGCTTGATTTCCTACTAAAATACCCAGTATTAAAATATTAGTGTTTGTAAATAGTGATATTTTTAATTCCGAAAGAAATATAAATTTTCCCTTATTTAATTGATTTAATATGTCTTTGAAAGATTTCAACTCAAATTTTAAATTAAAATCTCTTTTTATGTAGTACAACGAAAACATTCCTGCAATTATAAACCCTAATGAACTGAAAATTGGTACTAAATAATAATCTTTCTGTTCCTTAATAAAAATAAAAATAGCAATTGTAAAAATGCACTTAGTTATTACATTTAAAATTGTTATGTATTTCATCTTTTGAACGCCTTGAAAAAACCAAACCGGAAATAATGCTTGTCCAAGTGCACTTCCAAATGTTGTTAAATAAATAAAAATATCTTTTCTAAATATTTCAAATGTAAAAACAACAATTAATAGAATAATAAAGCTTATAATTAACAGAAAAAGTTTTGTTGACATTACTTCATTAAAAATGTCTTTCTGCTTTTCTTTGTCATCTAAAGCTGTTGATATATCTCGAGTAGCTGTAGAATTAAAACCATAATCTGTTACAATTTGAAAATAGGTGATTAAAGCAAGTGAAAAAGATATTAACCCAAATTTTTCGACTCCTATCACTCTTACTAAATACGAAAACGTTACTAATGGCAGTAATAAATTTAATCCTTGTAAAATAAAAAGATTAATGAAGTTAGACATTAACCCTTTCTTATCATCTGTATCAACAAAAGCCTTGAGTTTGTTAATCATTTGTTTTTTAAGTTTGTTTATATATTAAAGGATTTTTTTATTTTAATTTTTTTTACTCCTTTTCATTTCCATTGTACAAACCTCCATCATATAGACCATTAACCATGGTTTCCCAATCCCACAAATTTTGGTTAATTTGAACCGCTTTTTTATATTTGGGATAGTTCTTTTTTAATCGATTACTTGAATTTTCATCTGCCGGAAATTTAAATTTTCCGTTTTTCACTAACAATTCCATACCTTTTCTATCAATAACAAATCGGTTATTGTATAGTTTAAAAATTTCTTCGTAAGTTAAATAATCTTTTTGGGGTATTTCTATCTCTATTAATTCTTCGTTGCCTTTAAACAAGCCACCATCGTATTTTCCATTAATCATGGTTTTCCAATCCCATATTTTGAAATTTAGTTTATCAAAATTTATGTATTTAGGATACTTTTTTTTGTATATTTCAATAGCCTTTTCATTGGCAGGAAACATAAATTTTTTATTTCTAACCAGCATTAATACTCCGTTTTTATCAACAATTATTCTATTTATATACTTTCGAAAAATCTCTTCATAAAAATCGTCACCATTCAAGCGATCTTCTATTCTGTTTTTTTCTATTTCTTGGATTATTTTTTCCTTTTCAAAATTCTTATTGCTTTCGGCAACTATTTTTTTATCTAATTCTACCTCATCGGGTGGATAGATTTCCTCTTTGCTTTTTATTCGTTCGTCACCGCGCCAAATAAAACCTCTCAATTTTCGGGCATTTTCAGGTAAATCCAGTTCAGGATAGATGTCACCGTCAACATTGTCATAAAATGTAATGGTCTCCACTTTACTTTTGTCGTCCATAATCATTTTGATGCGGCTACTCACATTTTTGTTAATCCCGATGAGTTCATTTTTTTCATTTCGCATAAAATAAATTACCTCGGTATTTTTGACCACATCGGCTTCTTTGAGTTTATTGCCTTCAAATTTCCCATACAAATTAAGCCCTTTTATTTGGTTGTAACCCACTCCAATAGTGTCTTTTGAAATAATAAATGTGTTGGTCAATATCTTTAGAGAATCTAACTTTTCGGTTTTGCTGTTGCCTATTAGGTGCATGATATCGCCAGTCATTTGGTTGTCTATATTCCAAAGAATAGGTTTCCCTATCAGTTTTGTAAGAGCTGTTTTTTGATCCGAATGAATGGAATCACATTTTCCGCTCAAGTCGGTTTTGTAAAAACGTACGTTGTTATATCCTGTTATTTTTCGCTCGCCTATTTTACCCGTAACAATAATTTTTTTGGCATGAATAAACATGGAATCTTTTTCTATCAAATACCGAACTGAGGCGTGTTTGGTGATGAATAGCGAGTCTTTGTTTTTATATACTTCCCCATAATGTCCTTTAATTATTGCCTTGTTGATGGAATCGGTGATTTTAACATTGTGGGTTCCCGAAGCAAATTCTTTTTTTCGGTCGTAATATAAACTATCGCCTTCTATAAATCGATCTTTGTATTTTATGTAAGACTTACTTTTAAAATTACCAATATTCTTCTTACTGTTATAATAACCGTTTTCGGTGTAAATAAAGTTTTCTTTTCCGGTAATGGTGGATGGGCCCAGCAAATAAGAATCGCCTTGAGTGGTATAATAATCCAGATGATTTGATTTTATTGTATATTCGGGATTGGTTAATACCACGGAAGTTAAAAATTGGTATTTCTTTTCTTTAACATAATACCTTCCTGCTTTGCTTTTTAAGGTATTGTTCTTATTAATAATGGTGCCATAATTATTAAAAAAAGCTTCTTGTGAATTTCTATCAAAAGATAGTGTGTCTGTTGACATTTTAGATTCTGGCGATTGCATTACTACATCACCCGTAGCAAAGGCTTTTTTAACATTTCCGTTATATTCGGCATACTTACTATTTAAATACAAGGTGTCGCCTTGAACCATTTCCACATTTCCAAAAGCTTTAATGTAGTTTTCGCTTTTAAAATAGTACGCTTTATTGCAAGTCATAACAATTCCATCATGGATCACCCTTACATTTCCGGTAAGCAATGTAGCATCAGGAAGTTCGATTTCATTGATATCAACAAAATCGGAATTTTCAATTATTATTTTACTCGGTTTTTGGGCAAAAACAAAAGTATAATGAAAAAAAAGCCATCCTATGAGAAAAATATTTTTCAAGAGATTGTTTATTAAACGATTATTTAAACGAGTGGGGAAGTTATTCTAAATCCTCCAATTCTTTTTGAGCCTCCTGCTTGGACTCAAGCTTTTTAGCCTCAAATTGACTGTCCACTTCCACCTCGTCTTTGGTAAAAAGTTCTTTTCCAACCACAAAAACTAGAGCTATAACAGATATTACTAATAACACTTTAACCCATTTCGCTTGCTTAACATCTGATTTTTTAAGTGCTAAAAATCCGAAAAGCAGCGCTATTCCAACAGGAAGTAGTGCCAAAGTCCCCAAAGGCAAAAAGGTAAATACAACCCCTAAAACAGTGAAGATGCTCGCTATAACTAAAAATAATTGTCTCATAATAGATTTAAATTCCAGATGCGTTAGATAATTTGAGTTGTCCTGTTCCAACAGGGATGCTAAATTTGATTAAAGCGGGTATTTTTTTAATATCGGCAGTCATCCAAATGATGTTTTGATCTTTCCCTTTTAGAACCTTTGTTCTGGCGCCAATAGACAATTTATAACATTCTTTGTTGCCTAAATTCCCTACTGAAATGGTTTCTTTTCCCATATATTTAATAACCACTGGAATTTCTTTTTCGTCAAAAACCAGCTGAAATGATTTAGTTTGTCCGTTTTTATAATTCTGAAAATCAACAGTTCTGAGTTTATAAATCAACGAAACAATGTCTTGGGCGCCATTAGTAACATTAAAAGTAGTATTATTTTCGGGACTGTTTTTTCTTTTAGATGTGCTTGCAATTGTCCTCCCATCACTTTTAAAAATATACTTTTCGATTTTGGTAAAGCCTCCTTCAAAAATGTTTCTTTTGTATATACTGGGATTTAAAGTCTTCGGATTGACATAGGATTCGTATAAATCCCTGATTTTAAAAAACGAATCCCATTTGCTAAAAGTGGCTGCTGAACAGCTTAAATGCAAAAAAGTGTATTTTGCTGTTTTTACGGTTTCTGTTTCCATGGTTACTTGAGCCAGTTGCGTCATCAAGCCACTCATATTATAAGAGGCAGCATATATTAATTTTTCGCCTGATTTAATTTGGGAAAACCCGCAATTTGAAGACAATGCAAAACAAAAACAAAAGATAAGAAGGAATTTTTTCATTATTTTTAAATTTAAATTACTAGCGTTCGTAAACTTTCGTCCCAACTTTTAATATCAATACCAAAAACGATTTTGATCTTGCTTTTATCCAAAACACTGTATTTTGGTCTTTGGGCAGGTGTTGGATAACTGGTCGTCGGTATAGACTGTAAATCGATGTTTACGTTGTTTATTTCAAGTATTTTTTTGGCAAAATCATACCAACTACATTCCCCATCATTGCTGAAATTATAAATCCCAAATTGGGTGTTGGGTGAAGGGTGTTGGGTGTTTGTCGTCTCCTTTTTAGTTTTTGACTTTTGACTTTCAACTATTTTCAAAATAGCTTCTGCTAAATCGACAGCGTTTGTTGGAGTACCAATTTGATCACTGACAATACCCAACGAAGTTCTTTCCTTTGCCAAACGCAGAATGGTTTTCATAAAGTTATTTCCAAACTGGGAATACACCCAGGAAGTTCTTATGATAAAATACTTGTCGAGAATCTCTCGAACCGCTTTTTCTCCGTCTAACTTAGTTTGACCATAAACGCTCTGGGGGTTTGTAGCATCTTCCTCGGCATAAGGAATCGATTTATTGCCATCAAAAACAAAATCGGTCGAAATATGGAGCAAGGTTGTGCCAAAATATTTGCAGACTTCAGCCAGGTTTTTAGCGCCAATCACATTGATGAAATGTGCTTTTTCTGTCTCTGTTTCAGCTTTATCAACAGCGGTATAAGCAGCTGCATTAATGCAAAAGTCAGGTTTTGATTGTGAAAAAACTTTTTCGCAATTATCTTTATTAGTAATATCTAGATCGGATGAAGAGCAAAATATAAATTGGATATCAGGATAATTTCCCGCAATGAATTGTATGGATTGCCCTAATTGACCATTGGCTCCAGTCACTAAAACTACCATACTTTCTTTGCGTTTTTCATTGTTGGTAATAACCAATCCTTTTCAGAAACAATTAACTCCTGTTCCGGAAAATGCCAATCAATGTTGATTTCAGGATCGTTAAAAACGATTCCGCCTTCTGACTCTTTATTATAAAAATTATCACATTTATAAAAAAAAGTTACTGTATCACTTAACACCACAAATCCATGAGCAAAACCCCTAGGAATAAATAACTGTCTTTTATTTTCTGCCGATAGAAATACCGAAACTATTTCGCCATAAGTTAACGAATTGGGTCTAATATCGACTGCAATATCCAAAACCTCCCCGTCTAAAACTCGAACAAGTTTTGCCTGGGCATGTTCTGCCGTTTGGTAATGAAGCCCTCTTAACACGCCTTTTGTGGAAAAAGATTGGTTGTCTTGGACAAAACGAACATTTTGTCCCACTCCTTCTTGAAAGCTTTTTTCATTGAAGCTTTCCATAAAATAACCCCTCTCGTCATAAATAATTTTGGGTTCAATACTGTAACAGCCTAGTGCATTAGTGGGAATGAAATTCATTGCAATAATTTTAAATAATCTCTATTGGTTTAATTCAAATAAAGTCTTTTGTTTTTTATAAAATCTTGTAACTATTATAACCAAAATAAATCCGAAAATTAAAAACATAGGCAAAATAAATTTTAATTTTCCGTTGATGCTTTTAGTGTTTCTTATGTTAATCACCGTGCTAATGTCCTTTACAACCCTATTACTATTAATTAATGCTATTTTTTGACTTCCAATCTCATTTATTAAACTATTTTTTAAATCAAATAGAGGGTTGAATTGATTGCTTTCATTGTTATAAACCAAATTGGTGTTTTTTTGATTTTTAGAAACATTAAGGGTTAATATTTTTATTAATGAATCGGTTTGGTTGATTAATTCCTGGTTTTTATGCATCTTAATTTTGATGTTTTCTATCGAAACTGCAAGGATTTTATTCAAATAAAGATCTGTGTTTAAATATTTTAAAAGTGGTTTTATTGTTTCTTTTTCAGATGTTTTACTAGATGTTATAATGGTAATTTTGTGACGTGGATAATTTTTACTAGTCAGTTTGTCCTTAATGACGTCTTTTAAACTTCCTTCTTCGGCCAATAACTTTACCAATTCGAAATTTTGGGTATTTGTAGCGTTTGCGGCAGAGGTGGAGTTGTTAACAAATTCGTATATATCAATAATGGGTTCTATTTGTATTGATTTTATCAAATCGGGATTATTTATTCCGATGGATTTGAAAAAAACTGTGTCTTGCTCATTTAACTTTGAAGATATTAAATCTATTTTAGAATAGAGGTAATCTGTACCGCCCATATTTGGCGAAACAATTATTTCATTACTATAGGTTTTTAATGTTGTATCCAAATAAATTCCTGTACCAAATCCCAATAGTATCAAGAAGGAAATTACAACTTTATTTTTAAAAAAAAACTGGATGCATTTAAAAATAGAGGCTTTAATTCCTTGGAGGAAACCATCAAATTTTTTAAAGATTTGTGTTAAATCAATCTCTTGATCCTCTGCATTGTTGCTTGCTTGGTTGCTCATTTTTGTTTTTTATTTATTAAAACCTGCTTAATATAGATTTTACGCTCTAACGACAAAAGTACTGTTTTATTTTCTTTTTAATAAATCCACAATATTTCTTTCATTACTCAATCTCGGAATTTTGTTTTGTCCTCCCAATTTTCCTATGGATTTCATATAGTCTTGAAAACCATTTTTAACCACTTTTGAAATAACCACTTTTCGCAAAACATTACCCACAATTAAATCATCGTAATACATATTTTGTTTGCGCATGGCATTGTCTAAAGCCTCTGCAAAAGCATCCATGCTTTCCGGTTCTCCCGAAGCATCGGGATCAAATTCGATGAACCATTCGTGGTATGGCAAACCTTCCTTTGGGGTAATTTGTGGCGCAACAGTAAATTCGTTGATTCGAATAGTGGTTCCAATGATGGCTTCCTGCAAAGCACTTTCAACTTCTTTGCCAATGACGTGTTCGCCAAATGCAGAAATATAATGTTTGATTCTTCCCGACACAATTACTCGATACGGTTTCAGACTCGTAAACTGAATCGTATCGCCAATGTTGTAGCCCCACAGTCCGGCGTTGGTAGAAATAATCAATACATAATTGACTCCCAATTCGACTTCGCCAATCGTGTGCCTTTTGGAGTTTTGCATATAAAATTCATCACTTTTTATAAATTCATAAAAAATTCCAGAATTCAACAACAGCAACATTCCTTTTACCGCCTGGGAATCTTGGTAGGCAAAAAAGCCTTCCGAAGCCGGAAATAATTCAATGCTGTCGACTTTTCTTCCAATCAAATTTTCAAACTTGGCACGATAAGGCTCATAGTTTACGCCTCCATAAATAAACAAATTAAAATTTTTGAAGATTTCGCTTACGGGCTTCCCTCCTTTTTGATGCAATTTTTCGAAATACATTTGCACCCAAGATGGAATTCCAGAAATCACCATCATGTTTTGATCAAAGGTTTCCTCCACAATAGCATTCACCTTCGTTTCCCAGTCTTCAATGCAATTGGTTTCCCAAGAAGGCATCCGGTTTTTTTGTAAATATTTTGGAACAAAATGTGCTACAATTCCCGACAACCTTCCTAATTTTATTCCATTTTTTTCTTCCAAAATTGGACTTCCTTGAAGGAAAATCATTTTTCCGTCAACAAAATCAGTGTTCCCAGTTTCGTGAATGTAATGCAGAATGGCGTTTCGTGCGGCTTCAATGTGAAATGGCATCGATTCCTTGGTCAGCGGAATGTATTTGGCTCCCGAAGTGGTTCCCGAAGTTTTCGCAAAATAAAGCGGTTTGCCTTTCCAGAGGATGTTCTCCTCGCCTTTAACCACTTTGTCAATGTAGGGTTTTAAATCTTCGTAATCCCGAACGGGAACATTAATTGAAAAGTCTTCAACTGTTTTTATATGGTCAAAATGATGGTCAATGCCAAATTGGGTGTTTTTTGCCTGCCGAATTAAATCTTCGAAAACGTTGCGCTGCGTTGCTATTGGGTTTTTTGCCCAAAATTGCGTTTTGCGATAGATTTTTTTAGCAAAAAATTTTGCTGCAATTGATTTTATGGACATTTATTTTCTTTTTTGCCTCTTCCCTTTCGAAATAGTATGACGGTCTTCCTCTTTTGCCACCTGTTCTCTCAATTTCAATTCTTCGTTTGATGGTGACAGATTAACTTTAGAGGGCGCCTCGTCAGTTGAAGCCAATATGGAGTCTTTATTAAATTTTACATATTCTAAATCTCCAGTCAACACTTTTTGGATTGATTGTATATAGGCTTCATTTTTATTTAATGCCGAAGAAAGTGAATCTGACTTTAAAGCCAATTCTGTAGCATCTTTCTTTAATTTAGAAGAAGAATATCCCGGTATAAACTCACGTAAAGGCGTAAAGGCAATAATAACTGTAGTGAGTGCAATCAATAATATGGCACCAAGGGTAGCCATCACAAATACATTCATTAGGTTTAATTTGAAGGAAAAAATTTCCTCAAAAGTATCCTCATTTAAAATAACCAGGCGGTTTTTTAAGAATAATTTGTTAAGGAGTTTTTTTCTTTCGAGCCTCTTTTCAGACATATTTCGAGTTTATATTACAAATATAATAATTAATGCAATGATCAGTCTTTTTTATTGTCGGCTTAATTAAAATCGAATATTTTACGAAATTTTTAACCTTTCTGAACCTAAATAATTAAGGTAATATTAATTTATGTTGAGTATTTCTATATACCTTTGCCTATAGTTTTATTACAAATTTGCTTCGGCAATAAATTATTTTAATCATGGGAAATTTAGGTGTAACGGAAATCCTTGTTATTTTAGCGATAGTTTTATTACTTTTTGGAGGTAAAAAAATTCCAGAATTAATGAAAGGTTTGGGTAGTGGAGTTAAAGAATTTAAAAACGCTGCTAAGGACGACCAACCTGCTAACAAAAAAGAAGAAGAAACGAAAGAATAAATTTCTTGACATTTCGATGGTAAAATATTCCAAATTCCGAGCAATTTTTGTACTTGGAATTTGGATTTTTAATTTAAAACCATACTCAATTGAATCCGTTTTCGATCCTCATCAACCTCAGTGATTTTAACCTCAACGTGTTGGTGTAGTTTCACCACTTCGTTAACGTCGGTCACAAAACCGGCTTTGAGTTGGGAAATGTGAACCAAACCACTTTCTTTCAAACCAATATCTACAAAGCAGCCAAAGTTGGTAATATTGTTTACAATTCCAGGTAAAATCATTCCTGTTCGAAGATCTTTTATTGTTTTTACATTGGGGTCAAATTCGAAAACTTTAGCTGATTTTCTGGGATCTAATCCTGGTTTTTCGAGTTCTTTAATGATGTCTTTCAAACCCAATATTCCTATTTCGGGCGTAACATAATTTTCTGGTTTGATTAAGGCTGTTTTTTCCTTATTGGCAATCAAATCATTCACCGAAAGTTTCAAATCTTTGGCCATTTTCTCGACAATAGCATATGCTTCCGGATGAACGGCAGAATTATCTAACGGGTTTTTGGCATTCGAAATACGGATAAAAGCAACGCCTTGTTGATAGGCTTTTTCACCCAAACGCGGCACTTTTTTGAGTTGTTTTCGATCTTCAAAAGGACCGTTTTCCGAACGATATTGTACGATGTTTTCAGCTAGCTTATCCCCTATTCCACTTACATAACTCAACAAATGTTTGCTAGCCGTATTGATGTTGATTCCAACGGAATTCACGCAACGAATTACCGTATTGTCTAGTTCTACTTTGAGTTTGGTCTGGTCTACATCGTGCTGGTATTGGCCTACGCCAATGGCTTTCGGATCAATTTTTACCAATTCGGCCAAAGGGTCCGACAATCGTCTTCCGATGGAAACCGAACCACGAACCGTCACATCATAATTTGGAAATTCTTCCCTTGCTATTTTCGAAGCGGAATAAACCGAAGCGCCAGCTTCGGAAACTATAAAAACCTGAACTGGTTTGTCAAAAGCAATTTTCTTAATAAAAAATTCGGTTTCTCTCGAAGCCGTTCCGTTTCCGATGGAAATCGCATCAATTTGATAGGCATTCACCATCGAACGTATTTTTTTCATCGCCATGGCGGTTTCGTTCTGTGGCGCATGAGGATAAATAGTTTCATTGTAGAGCAAATCGCCTTTTTCATCCAGGCAAACTACTTTACAACCGGAACGAAATCCGGGATCAATTGCCAAAATTCGTTTTTCACCCAAAGGGGGTGCCAACAATAATTGACCTAAATTATTAGCAAAAACTTGAATGGAATTGGCATCAGCTTTGGCTTTTGCTTCTTGCAAAGCTTCATTTGAAATAGCGGGATTCAGCAATCTTTTATAACTGTCTTCGATAGCCAATTGTAGGTGTGACGTGGTTGCGTTTTGACTTTTTAAAACCAATTGGTCAATAATATCATAGGCTTCTTCAATATCAACTTCTACTTTAAACTTGATGAAACCTTCGTTTTCGGCACGAAGCATTGCCAACAACCGATGTGATGGCGCTTTGGTCAAAGGTTCTGACCAATCGAAATATTGGTTGAATTTTTGGGCCTCTTGATCGTCTTTTTTGGTTTTTACCACTTTGGTTGTGATGATTGCTTTTCGTTGAAAAAGTCTTCTCAATTGTTTACGAACATAAATGTTCTCGTTAATCCATTCGGCAATAATATCTCGTGCTCCTTGCAAAGCAAGATCTTCATTAACCACATTTTCGTTTAAATATTTCGAAGCGATAAAATCTACATCGTCATTATTTTGAGCCATAATGATTTTGGCCAAGGGTTCCAATCCATTTTCACGAGCGACGTCGGCACGTGTTTTTTTCTTCTTTTTAAATGGTAAATAAAAATCTTCCAATTCCTGTAAATCGAAACTTTGTTGGATTTTTTTATCCAAATCGGGCGTCAAAGCATTTTGTTCTTGAATCGATTTTAAAATGGCTTCTTTTCTTTTTACGATGATTTCGTAATCCTTTTGGAGTTTGGCAATTTGTTCGATTTGAACTTCGTCAAGATTACCGGTTTTGTCTTTTCGATACCGGGAAATAAAGGGAATCGTGCAGTCTTCTTGTAATAATTGAACCGTATTTTGAATATTTAAAGTGGCGGTGGCAACAGTTTTGGAGATGAATTGTATGTTGGTCATTATTTTATAAAATCATATTCCGTCAATTAACAACTAATTTTATCCACTCGTGTTTGATGTCTTCCTCCTTCGAATTCGGTATTCAGGAAGGCATCCACCATTTCTACAGCTTGTGGTAATGAAGTGTAACGCGCAGGAATACTCATAATATTTGCGTTGTTATGTTGACGCGTCAAGATGGCGATTTCTTTCATCCAACAAAGACCTGCGCGAACTTTTGGGTATTTATTTACAGTCATGGCAATTCCATTTCCTGAACCACAAATTACAATTCCAAAATCAGCTTTTCCTTCAGACACATCTTTGGCAACAGCGTGACCAAAGTCAGGGTAATCAACACTTTCAGCATTGTCAGTTCCGTAATTAGTTACTTGATGACCTTTTGATTCTAAAAATTGAACGATTGCTTTTTTATACTCTGGTCCTGCGTGATCGTTTCCTATGGATATTTTCATGATGTTTTTATTGAATTGTGTTTCGCAAATTTAGGTAAAGAATTGTTTGTTTTTTTATTATATCCTATTAAAATATTACCTTCCTAGTTTTAATATTCTCTATTCGCAATGAAATAAAATTTTAAAAATAGATGCCTAAAATTATTTGAATAAAAGCGATGTTAATAGAATTTTACAATCAATTGATAATCAGTTAACGTTAAATTAACATAGAATGTTTATAAGTTTAGATAGAAAATTAGAACTATTTATGATTTGTATTGGATAAAAATGTAATCCAAAACGGGGATGAAAAAAACAAATTTAGTTTGATGTATTTATATAATAGTTATAGCTATAAAATACCCTCTTATGAACAAAAAATTAAAAGTAACTTATTTACAAAACAACTATTTTTTTAATTATTAACAACTGTTAACCATTTTTTAAAATGTCTTTAAAATGAATGATTTAATTCAATATAACTATGTTGATAAAATAGTATAAAATCATTTAATTGTAAAATCATAATTTTTTGAATAAACTTATTCTAGCTATTAACATGATATAATAACCATTAAAGATTAAATTAAATTTCCTTTTTCTTTTTGTTGTTTTTAATAGATGTTGACAACTTTAGAAATAATTTAGAATAATTTTTTCAATTAGCCTAAGACATAGAAATAAAAATAGTTTATATCCTTACAACTCGTTTCTTGAAAGTTGTATTTATAAGTTGAATCCAAGCTTTTTATAAAGTTATTATTTTTTTAAACTAGAATATAGATACGAACACTGAATACTATTTCGTAATTTTAGGCCTTTAAGAAAATATTTATGAGTAAAAATGTAAGAAAGCCGGCAAAAAAAGAAAAAGATTTCTCTGAAAAAATTATAAAAATATTAGCTCAAAATGCCAATAAAGCATTTAACTATAAGCAAATAGCGGCCATTTTAGAAGTGGACGACACTAAAAGTAGAAATGAAATTATTAGGGATTTAAAAATTCTGGCTTCAAAAAAAAAAATAAATGAAACGGAACCTGGTAAATATTTTGTCAAAGCTATCAGTCAAGATTATTACGAAGGAACTATCGATATGACGGGCCGAAAAACAGCCTATTTTGTTTGTCCGGAATTAGAAGAGGACGTTTTTATTCCAACTAATAATTTAAACCGAGCTTTAGATAAAGATACTGTAAAAGTCTATGTTTATAACCGAAGAAAAGGAAGAAGGCCTGAAGGAGAAGTTATTGAAGTTATAGAAAGAAAAAAAACAGATTTTGTGGGTGTAATAGATATCCAAAAGAACTTTGCTTTTGTTTCTACCGCCAATCCAAAAATGTATACTGATATTTTTATTCCAAAAGATAAATTAGGGGAAGCAGAACAAGGCGATGTAGTACTGGTTCATATCGAAGATTGGCCAAAAAGAGCCGATAGCCCTTTTGGAGCAGTAATAAAAGTGCTTGGAAAACCAGGAGAACATGATACAGAAATCCACGCAATTTTAGCAGAATACGGTTTACCGGCAGAATTTCCAGTCGAAGTTGAAGTTTATGCCCAGAAAATAGATACAACAATCAATGAGGCTGAGATAAAAAAACGTCGTGATATGCGCGATACTTTGACTTTCACGATTGATCCAAAAGATGCCAAAGATTTTGATGATGCTTTGTCTTTCAAAAAATTAGAAAATGGAAATTACGAAATAGGTATTCATATTGCTGACGTGTCTCATTATCTACAAGAAGGTACAATCCTGGATGATGAAGCCTACCAAAGAGCTACTTCTGTATATTTAGTGGATAGAGTGGTACCAATGTTACCTGAAGTTTTATCTAATTTTGCTTGTTCATTAAGACCAAGAGAAGAAAAATATACTTTTTCAGCAGTATTTGAAATAACGGAAAAAACACAGGTTGTTAACCAATGGTTTGGAAGAACAGTAATTTTTTCTGACCAACGATTTTCATATGAAGAAACGCAACATATTTTAGAAACTAAGGGGGATATAATTCCCGATGAAATTTCAATTACAGCAAAATCCTATCAAGTTCCTTCAGAAATTGTTGCAGCCACTTTAAAACTAGACCAATTAGCTAAGATTTTTAGAAGAGAGAGAATGAATAATGGCGCCATTTCATTTGATAAAGTGGAAGTAAAATTCAATTTAGATAATGAAGGAGAACCAGAAGGAGTTTATTTTAAAATATCAAAAGATGCCAATCATTTGATTGAAGAATTTATGCTTTTGGCCAATAAAAAAGTAGCTGAATACATTGGAAAACAAAAGAAAACTTTCATTTACCGTATTCACGACGAACCTAATGAAGATAAGTTAATTGCGATGCAAACCGTAATTTCTAAATTTGGTTACAAGATAGATTTTAGAAATAAAGGGGATATTTCCAAATCGTTGAACGCTTTATTAAATGAAGTTTCGGGTAAAAAAGAGCAAAATTTAATTGATACTCTGGCTATTAGAACAATGAGTAAAGCCAAATATTCGACGGACAATATTGGACATTATGGATTAGCTTTTGATTATTACAGTCATTTTACTTCGCCAATTCGTCGTTATCCTGATGTCATGGTGCATCGATTATTGCAACATTATCTTGACGGAGGAAAGTCAGTGGATGAAGAAAAGTACGAAGCAAAATGTTTGCATTCTTCCACAATGGAAGGTTTAGCGACGAATGCCGAACGTGATTCGATCAAATATATGCAGGTAAAATACATGCAGAACCACAACGATCAGGAATTTTTGGGTGTAATTTCTGGTGTGACGGAATGGGGAATTTTTGTTGAAATTATCGAAAATAAATGTGAGGGAATGGTAAGAATCCGGGAAATAAAAGACGATTATTATACTTTTGACGAAAAACAATACGCTCTTGTTGGGGCTACTACAAAAGCTTTGTTGCAATTGGGAGACGAAATTTACGTTAAAGTTAAAAATGCTGATTTGGTTAAAAAACAATTGGATTTTAATTTTATAAGAAGAAACGTTTAAACTTAGAATAAAGTAAAAATGATAAACGACATTTTATCCGGAATTCCTTGGGGAATTTTTTTAAGTTTTATGATTGGCCCTGTTTTTTTTATATTACTGGAAACTAGT
>CANHNG010000005.1 GCA_947461915.1 Flavobacteriaceae bacterium | reverse complement strand
TGTTTTATTGAATTTAAATAAAAGGTTAAATGAAAAAAATCCAGATGGTTGACCTGAAAAGTCAATATGATAAAATAAAAGACACCGTAAATACTTCAATCCAAGAAGTTCTTGATACCAACACCTACATTAATGGACCACAAGTTCACCAATTTCAAAAAAATCTTGAAGAATATCTCGATGTTAAGCACGTAATTCCTTGCGCCAATGGAACCGATGCTTTGCAAGTTGCCATGATGGGTCTGGATTTAAAACCGGGGGATGAAGTAATTACCGCCGATTTTACCTTTGCCGCAACCGTTGAGGTGATTGCTTTATTGCAACTCACGCCAGTTTTGGTAGATGTGGATTTGAACAATATGAATATATCCATCGAAGGAATCAAGAAAGCGATTACGCCAAGAACTAAAGCTATTGTACCAGTACATTTGTTTGGCCGTGCCGCTAATATGGAAGCGATTATGAGACTTGCCAAAGAGCATAATTTTTATGTAATTGAAGATAATGCACAAGCCATAGGTGCCAATTGCAAGTTTTCCGACGGAACGAAAAAGAAGGCGGGAACCATTGGCCATGTTGGGTCAACTTCTTTTTTTCCTTCTAAAAATTTAGGCTGTTATGGCGATGGCGGAGCTATTTTTACCAACGATGATGCTTTGGCGCACAAAATCCGAGGCATTGTAAACCACGGAATGTACGAGCGGTATCATCACGATGTGGTGGGAGTAAATTCAAGACTAGACAGTATTCAAGCAGCAGTTTTGAATGCTAAATTGCCTTTTTTGGACGAATACAATACAGCGCGTCAAAATGCAGCGAGAAAATATACTGCAGCTTTTATAGGACACAATAACATCATCGCGCCAAGTATTTGCGATATTTGTGATTGCCACGTTTTTCACCAATATACTTTGAGAATCATCAACTCCGATAGAGATGGTTTGATGCAACATTTATTGAATAAAGGAATTCCATGTGCGATTTATTACCCAATTCCGTTGCATTCACAAAAAGCTTATTTAGATTCAAGATACAATGAAGAAGATTTCCCGGTCACTAATCAATTAGTGAAAGAAGTAATATCCTTGCCAATGCACACCGAATTGGACGAGGAACAAATCCAATTTATTACTGATAGTGTCTTGGAGTTTTTAAAGTAAACAATTATGAAATTTTTTTTCGCAATTCTCACAGTAGCTGTATTCCAATTTTCAGCTTCAGCCCAAAATAGTCCCAATACTAAAGAAGAAATGGCAGTTGCTTCTCGTGTCGAAACTTTGCGACAAGCAATGATTGATGCCGATGGAAAGAATCTTACTGCAGTATCCTCAGCAGATTTAAGTTATGGTCATTCTGATGGACAAATCCAAAATCAAGCGGAGTTTATAGAAAAAATTGTTAGTAAGAAATCTGTTTTTGTTTCCATTGAGTTTCAGAATCAGACCATTGAAATTATTGGCGACGTAGCTCTAGTTAGGCACAAACTTGCGGCGCATACTAAAGATGGAGGAATTGAAAAGGATATAAAAATTGGAGTACTACTGGTTTGGCAAAAACAAAAAAAGAAGTGGTTGTTAATAGCAAGACAGGCTTTTAAATTGCCTCCAACAGAAAAAACATAAAAAATGAAAATTTTAGTAACAGGTGGTTTGGGTTTTATAGGTTCCCATACTGTAGTTGAATTACAAAATCAGGGGTTTGAAGTAATCATTATTGATAATCTCTCGAATACATCTTTGAATGTTTTGGATGGTATTGCCGCTATCACGGGAATTAACACAGCATTCGAAAAGTTAGATTTACGGGACAAAGAAAAAGTGCAGGATTTCTTTAAAAGACATCGAGACATTTCGGGCGTAATCCATTTTGCGGCTTCAAAAGCGGTGGGAGAAAGTGTCGAAAATCCGTTGTTGTATTACGAAAACAATATTAATACATTAGTTTATTTGCTTCAGGAATTGCAACAAAAAACCGAAGCTAGCTTTATCTTCAGTTCCTCTTGTACGGTTTACGGTCAAGCCGAAAAAATGCCCATTACCGAAGATGCGTCTATACAAATAGCCATGTCGCCTTATGGTAACACCAAACAAATTGGAGAAGAAATCATTATAGACACTGCCAAAGTGACCCATATCAACGCCATTTTGTTGCGTTATTTCAACCCCATTGGAGCGCATCCTTCGGCAGAAATTGGGGAATTGCCTATTGGAGTTCCGCAAAATTTAGTGCCGTTTATCACCCAAACCGGAATAGGTTTACGTCAAGAATTATCCGTTTACGGGGGTGATTATCCTACGCCTGATGGAACAGCGGTGCGCGATTATATTCATGTGGTCGATTTGGCCAAAGCCCACGTTATCGCTTTAAAACGTTTATTGGATAAAAAGAATTTGGCCAAAGTCGAAACTTTTAACCTAGGAACAGGAACCGGAAGCTCAGTTCTTGAAGTGATTCACGCTTTCGAGAAAGTAAGCGGACAAAAACTGCCTTATAAAATCGTGGCTCGAAGAGAAGGCGACATTACTTCGGCTTACGCCAATACGGACAAAGCGAATACTATTCTGGGCTGGAAAGCGCAATCGACATTAGAAGAAGCTATGGAAAGCGCCTGGAAATGGGAGCAGAAGATTAGAAACAAGTAATCAGTGGTCAGTTTTTAGTGTTCGGTATAAATAGAATCCTAAATTATCGATTTGATAGTTTAGGATTTCTTGCATTTATACTGGATTATATATTAATATTGTCACGCTGGAAGTGTGTCAACAAACGAGAGAACATGATTTAGATACTTCCAGCGTTACAAATAGCAAGAATAAATAAAAAACAGAATTATTTGATTATTGGAATTATCAATAATCATTGTTAGGAAGCGAAGTATATTCAAAAAAAAATCCCCTCAAACCTTAAGTTTATGACGATTCTATTTATAACACACTGACGACTAATTTTAAGCGTTCGCCGTAACCGCTTCTTTATCAATTTTTCCAATTAAACCAGCCAACACTTTTCCAGGACCCACTTCGGTAAACAAAGTCGCTCCATCGGCAATCATTTGTTGCACGGATTGTGTCCATTTCACGGGTGCCGTCAATTGTATGATTAGGTTTTTCTTAATTTCGGTAGCATCAGAAACTGCCGTTGCCGTCACGTTTTGATACACAGGACAAATAGGAGTTGAGAACGTTGTTGCTTCAATGGCTGCAGCCAATTTCTCTCTTGCTGGTTCCATCATTGGCGAGTGAAAACCACCACCCACAGGCAATAGCAAGGCACGTTTTGCGCCGGCTTCCTTCATCGCTTCGCAGGCTTTTTCTACCGCCGAAGTTTCTCCTGAAATTACTAATTGACCAGGACAGTTATAATTGGCAGCCACGACGATTCCGTCAATTGAGGCACAAACTTCTTCCACAATAGTATCGGCTAACCCAAGAACTGCCGCCATAGTCGAAGGTGTTATTTCGCAGGCTTTTTGCATGGCCAAAGCGCGTTGCGAAACCAATCGCAATCCATCTTCAAAAGACAAAACACCATTAGCAACCAAAGCCGAAAATTCTCCTAAAGAATGTCCCGCAACCATTTCTGGTTTGAAATCTTCCAGGGTTTTGGCTAAAATAACCGAATTCAAGAAAATCGCTGGTTGGGTAACTTTGGTTTCTTTTAATTCCTCTGCGGTACCTTCAAACATAATGTCTGTGATGCGAAAACCCAAGATTTCATTGGCTTTTTCAAAAAGTGATTTGGCTAATGGGGAGTTTTCATATAAGTCTTTGCCCATACCGGTGAACTGTGCTCCTTGACCAGGAAATACGTATGCTTTCATGTTTTTTATTAAAAGATTGAATATTTAAAAGATTGAAAGATTCAATTTCAATCGAACGACAAAAATAGTTTATAAATAACAAAACCTCAAAGGTTTTGAAATCTTTGAGGTTTACACTTGAAATTATTTTAAAATTAAGCTACAGCCGCTTTAATTCTTCTTAATGCTTCCGTCAACAAATCTTCGCTGGTGGCATAAGAAAAACGGATGCAATCTGGATTTCCAAAAGCGTCTCCGGTTACAGTTGCTACATTGGCTTCGCCTAAAAGATACATCGAGAAATCGTTGGCATCTTTGATGAATGTTCCTTTTAATGTTTTTCCGAAGAAAGAAGAAACGTCCGGAAACACATAAAATGCGCCTTCGGGAACGTTAATTTTGATTCCAGGAATATCTTGAAGTAATCCTACAACTAAATCTCTACGGCTTTTGAAAGCGGCAACCATTTCGTTTAACACGCTTGGATCAGCATCTACAGCAGTAATTGTCGCACGTTGCGCGATTGAATTTGCTCCTGAAGTTACTTGTCCTTGTATTTTTGTACAGGCTTTTGCGATGAATTCCGGTCCACCAATATATCCAATTCTCCAACCTGTCATTGCAAAGGCTTTCGCAACCCCATTTACAGTGATGGTTTTTTCCAACATTCCCGGAATAGATCCAATGCTGCAGAAAGTCCCCGAGAAATTGATGTGCTCGTAAATTTCGTCAGCAACAACATAAACGTGTGGGTGTTTTTCCAATACTTTGGCCAAAGCCGTTAATTCTTCGCGGCTGTATACAGAACCACTTGGATTACAAGGGGAGCTAAACCACATCATTTTTGTTTTTGGCGTGATGGCCGCTTCTAATTGTTCTGGTGTGATTTTAAAATCACTTTCGATTGATGTTGGAACCTCTACAGGAACTCCACCTGATAATTTTACGATTTCGAAATAAGAAACCCAGTAAGGCGCTGGCAAAATCACTTCGTCGCCGTCGTTTAACATTACTTGTGCGATGTTATACAACGATTGTTTTGCTCCTGTTGAAACCACAATTTGAGATGGTTTATACTCTAGTCCATTGTCTCTTTTGAATTTTCTGCAAATGGCATCTTTCAAATCCCCGTAGCCATCTACTGGAGAATAGGTACTGTAATTTTCGTCAATCGCTTTTTTAGCAGCTTCTTTGATGAAATCAGGCGTATTGAAATCAGGCTCGCCCAAACTTAAACTGATAATATCTTTTCCTTGTGCTTTTAATTCTCTGGCCAAAGCCGCCATAGCTAATGTTTGTGAGGTAGCCAGATTGTTAATTCTGTCTGAAAGTGGATTACTCATTAAAATATAATTTTTGGTTTATTAATTTGATTTTGTCGAGACGCACCGTAGTGTATCTTTACTATATTGCGGGTTCCATTCCCAGTTCTTTCAAGTGTTTGAAATGGGCAATAACAGCACTTCTCATGGTTTTGTATTCATAATAAGGCAGGTTGCATTCTTGTGCCGTTTCTTTAACAAATTTGGCAATTTTTCCGTAATGAACATGGCTAATATTTGGAAATAAATGATGCTCAATTTGATGGTTTAGTCCTCCTGTGTACCAATTTACTATGAAGTTTTTTGGAGCAAAATTAACCGTTGTAAACAGTTGATGAATCGCCCAAGTGCTTTCCATTTCACCATTTTCATCTGGATGAGGATTGGTTGTTTCGTTAGTAATATGGGCCAATTGAAAAACGATGCTCAATATTAAACCTGCAGTATAATGCATTATGAAAAAACCAAATAAAACTTTCCACCAAGAAATGCCTAAAACCATCGGGATTACGATCCAAACGGCAAAATAAATTACTTTAGTAATCACCAAAGTCGTCCAAAGTATTTTAGGATTTTTGGCTTCACCATAAGACAAATTTCTTTTTAGATATTCGTTCATTTGTTTAAAATCAGTAGTCAAAGACCAGTTGAAAGTCAATAAACCATATAAAAAAACCGAATAATAATGTTGAAATTTATGGAAACGCAACCATTTTGCCTCTTTGGTAAAACGAATCACCCGTCCTGCGTCTAAATCCTCGTCGTGCCCAGGAATATTGGTATAAGTGTGGTGTAAAACATTGTGTTGTACTTGCCAATTATAAACGTTTCCGGCTAAAATATAGATGGTGCCGCCCATAAACTTGTTAATCCAACTTTTGTTAGAGTAGGAGCCGTGGTTTCCATCGTGCATTACGTTCATTCCGATTCCTGCCATTCCAATTCCTATCACAACAGAAAGTAACGTAAAAAGCCCAAAATGCATTTCAGTCAAGGTTACAATTAAAAAATAGGGGGTTAAGAAGACAGAAAATAGAATGGCAGTTTTTAGATATAACTTCCAGTTGCCCGTTTTCTCAATATTATTTTCTTTGAAGTAGTTGTTCACCCGAGAGTTAAGCGTTCTAAAAAACTTCAGATTATCTTGCTTTGCAAATGTTGGGATAATGTTGCTCATCATTAATTTTGAATAAGTAGCAAAGATAATTATTATAAATTTTCAATCTGTAAAATTGCGTTAAATATTCAAAACTAAAAACTGTACTTTTGTTAAAATTTTTAATAATGGATGCCATTCTGAAGTATTTTCCCAATTTAACTCTAATCCAAAAGGAACAATTTGCGAAACTTGATTTTTTATATCACGATTGGAATGCCAAAATCAATGTCATTTCTAGAAAAGACATTGACGAATTGTACACCAAACACGTTTTGCATTCCTTGGGAATTGCCAAAATCATACAATTCGAAGCCGGAACGTATGTCTTGGATGTAGGAACTGGCGGAGGATTCCCTGGTATTCCCTTGGCAATTCTTTTTCCGGAAACCCGTTTTTATTTGATTGATGTTATTGCCAAAAAAATAAAAGTCGTTCAGGCTGTTGCCGATGCTTTGGAACTCAAAAATGTGAAAGCCGAACAAATGCGCGCCGAATTGGTAAAGGGGGATTTCGATTTTATCGTGAGTCGTGCCGTTACCAATATGCCCGATTTTGTGTCTTGGGTACGAACCAAAATCAAAAAGAACAACAAACACGAACTCAAAAACGGAATTCTCTATCTCAAAGGGGGCGATTTAACCGAAGAATTAGCCGCTTTTCCGAAAGTGACAGAATATAATTTAGCCGATTTTTTTGAAGACGAATTCTTCGAAACAAAAAAGGTAGTGCATTTGCCTTTGAAGTTTCAGTCCTAATAAGTCAACTCCTTTAAGACTTTTGACTTTCAAACTTTAAGACGAATTTATTCTCCCAAAAACGGGTATCTATAATCTTCCGGAGTTACAAACGTTTCTTTGATGGTTCTTGGCGAAACCCAACGCAACAAGTTCAAGGCTGAACCCGCTTTGTCATTAGTTCCCGAGGCTCTTGCGCCACCAAAAGGTTGCATTCCTACAACCGCTCCGGTTGGTTTATCGTTGATGTAAAAATTTCCGGCTGCGTTTTGTAAAGCAACTGTTGCTTGCTCAATCGCATAACGATCTTGGCTGAAAATAGCGCCAGTCAAAGCATAGGGCGAAGTGGTGTCAACTAGTTTTAAAGTCTCTTGCCATTTGGCATCTTCATAAACAAAAATCGTTACTATTGGTCCGAATAATTCGGTTTCCATTGTGGAGTAATGTGGATTGGTGGTTAGGATTATGGTGGGTTCAATAAAATATCCTACAGATTTATCATAATTTCCACCAACGATTATTTCAGCATCTGAATCTATTTTGGCTTGGTCAATAAAACTCGCCAATTTATCGAAAGAACCTTCGTGAATTACAGCAGTAATGAAATTGCCAAAATCTTCCGGCGAACCCATTTTCATTGATTTCACGTCAGTAATCAATTGTTTTTTAAGTTCCGGCCAAAGGCTTTTTGGTATATATGCTCTTGATGCTGCTGAGCATTTTTGTCCTTGATACTCGAATGCGCCACGAACTATTCCGGTAGCCACTTGTTTCACGTTGGCACTTGGATGCGCCACAATGAAATCTTTCCCGCCAGTTTCACCCACAATTCTCGGGTAGGTTTTATAATGATGAATGTTGCCTCCAATTTTCGCCCAAATATCTTTAAACACATGAGTCGAACCCGTATAATGGATTCCAGCAAAATCGGGGCTTGCTAGAATTGTATCCGTAATCATTACTGGGTCGCCAAAAACGACGTTGATAACGCCATCAGGAACGCCAGCTTCTTTAAAAACGTCAATGATGATTTTTGCAGAAAATACCTGGCTATCGCTTGGTTTCCAAATCACGACATTTCCCATCATGGCAGCACTTGCCGGAAGATTTCCCGCAATAGCTGTAAAATTGAAAGGCGTAATGGCATAAACAAAACCTTCGAGCGGACGGTATTCCAATCGATTCCACATATCGGAATTTGATTTGGGTTGGTCATTATAAATTTGACACATAAACTCCACGTTGAAACGCAAAAAATCAATCAATTCACAAGCGGCATCAATCTCCGCCTGAAAGATATTTTTGGATTGCCCAATCATGGTTGCGGCATTTATTCTTGCTCTGTAGGGTCCTGCAATCAATTCGGCAGCTTTTAGAAAGATGGCAGCACGTTGTTCCCAAGCCATAGTAGCCCATTTTGTTTTGGCTTCAAGCGCGTTGGTGATGGCACTTTCGATATGGGATTTTTCGGCAAGATGGTAGGTTCCTACGACGTGTTTATGGTCGTGTGGTGCAGTCATATTTCGAGTGTTTCCAGTTCTTATTTCTTCACTTCCAATGTATAGCGGAATGTCAATTTTTGAATTCCACATTTGTTTGTAAGCTGCAAGAACAGCAGCTTTTTCCGGAGAATTTTGCGCATACGATTTTACAGGCTCGTTTATGGCTTTTGGCACATTGAAAAATCCTTTAAGCATATTGATTTTATTTAGCTCCACTCCCTTTAGACTTTGCCCTCGAGTGAGAATTAGAAAACGGTACGATTAGATAATTATCTCAAATGTACAAAGGATTGTTGAATAATTGATTCGAAAATCGATGTAATATACAACTGAAAAAATGAAGAATAAATTTAGAGTGCTTTGATTATCAAGTAATCAAAATTATTAGTTTAGCGCAAAAGGAGCGCATAACCTAAAATTAGGAACGATGACTTTGAATTTTTTGGTAGTGGTAAAATTGACCATGTTAAAATAGCCTTTCATCGCGCCATAAGGGGAAGACAGCAAGCAGCCTGAGTTATAGGTGTGTAATTCTCCAGGTTTCAATACGGGTTTTTTGCCTATTACACCTTCGCCGTCAACAATTTCCCTATTGTTTAAGGAATCGAAAATTTCCCAATGGCGTGAAATTAATTGCACAGAATCCTTGCTGTGATTTTCGATTGTGATTTCGTAGCTAAAGGCAAAATGAATCTTATAGTTTTTGAAGTAGGTGCCTTCAAAACTAGTCAATACCGATATTTTTATGCCTCTTGTTATCTGTGAAACCATAGTAAGCTATTAAATAGTAGTTTAATAATTGCAAATTTACAAAAAACGGATTTGTTTCACCATTTTTTTAATGTTTTTTAATTGATGATATTTAGCGAGTTTGCAGTGCCTTTTCCAACAACTCTGTCATAGCGGTCTCTGTTTTCCCTATAATATACCACTACAGAATAATCATTTTCGGTTTGATAAAAATTGCCGTCAATAGCATTTTCACAATCAACATTTCCGCTATCATCAGCTACCGTATATTGAAAATTTGTAAACCCTTGCTTTATCAAAATGGCTTTTTCATAAACCGCTTTTTGGGGATTGTACTCCATCTTAAATTCGGGAGTTAAACTGAAATTATTGAACATGCCATTTACATAAATTCCTTTATCGCTCATGTAAGCTGGAGCCGATAGACTAAAATAAACCCAAGAATAATCAGCCTCAACTTCACTATTTGTTCTATTTATATTTCGTGGGACAAAATTTCCGTTGACATCTTGCGTCAGGGAATATGGAAAATTTGTTCGGGCTATATTGGTATACAAATAAGAACTATAGATGTCATTTCCTGCGTCTATTCGCGCCACATTATTACTGGAGGCTCTTATGTCTTTGTTGTCGAAAAATAAAAACTCGTTTCCCGCCCAAAACTGGGTTTGGGTATCATATTTATAAACCAAATCGTTTCCAATGGTGTATTGGGGTAAAATGTCTTTAATTGCAGTATTCCATTGCCCATTTTGAAGCAATACCACTTTTACATTTTTTAGCGGATTTTGAAAGGTGATATTGTTGGATTTTATGGAAAATTCCAAATTGTGTTTGTATTCCAAATTTGCAATAGTCCTAGCGCGTTTTATTTGTGTTGGTACGTTGACGCGTTCTTCATAAAGAATAAATTTTCTAGAAAACACAACTTCTTTGTTTTCGTCTAATATTTTCAACATATAATTACCACTAATTCTTAATTGTTGGGTAAACTGATTTGGAATAGACAATTTGTAATGAGAGTAAATTTGTAAGGTGTTAAAGGAATTTGTGTATTCCTGTATTCTTTGATTATCAAATCCTAGTAAATATTCATTTTTAGGAATTTGAGTTGGAATCCAATTGTAATCGCAATGAATAATTTCGTAGTAATAATTAGCCTCGTTTCCGTACAAATCATCAAACTGCAATTGAAAACCTTCTCCTAATTTGAAAATAGGGATTTGGTTTTGACCATTTTGAACAAAGGAAATGGTTTTGATATTGAATGGAGGAATAACTTCATGAACTGTTTGAGCAGTAGCCGAAGCAATTATAAAAAAAAGGACTATTTTTCTGAAGAAGGAACCAAGCATAGTATTGAATTGTTAAAATGTAAATATAACAAAATATACTTTGCCAAAATTATGCCGAAAATAAATAGGCTTGAGCAAGCGTTTATTTAAAACACACAGGGATGATTTCACCTTTGGCTAAACAGTATTTTTCTACTAATTCTGGGGCAATTTTATTAGTGTAATCTTCTTCAACAACTGTGAATCCAATACTTCTCAATTTGTCAAAATAATCACGTCCGTAAATGCGGACGTGATCGTATTGTCCAAATATTTTGGCACGCTCTTTCTGATCCGTAATGGAATCGTCAGAAAAAGTCGTAGCTCTTGCCAATTCTTGCGGAATTTGCAGGATTGCCATTCCTCCTTTTTTCAAAACTCGGAATAATTCCTGCATTGCTTTGGTGTCATCCGGAATATGTTCTAATACGTGGTTGCAAAAAATGGTGTCATAAGAATTGTCCTCAAAAGGCAAATTGCAAATATCAGCTTTCACATCGGCAAGTGGCGAAAACAAATCGGTTGTGGTGTAGTCGATGTTTTTTTGATTTCGGAACAATTTGTAAAAAGCTTGTTCTGGTGCAAAATGCAAAACTTTCTTTTTCTCGTTTGAAGTAAAAAAATCGGTTTTATCATTCAAATACAACCATAATAAACGGTGTCTTTCCAACGAGAGTGTGCTTGGCGAAAGGACATTATTGCGTTGTGTTCCGTAGCCATAAGGCAGGAACATTTTGAAACTTCTACCGTCTATTGGATCGGTGAATTTATTTCCCTGTAGTATAATTGCCAGAATGGGACGTGCCAAATAACTCAGTCTAATTAGTATGGGACGAGGGATGGTATTGAGGATTAATTTAAAAAGCTTTTTCATTAGAGTTTTAGCGGTTGTCTTCTAAATTCATCTTCCTCATTGCTTACGATTCCCAAAGCTTGATACACATAAGCAAAAGTGGATAAAATCTCTGGTTTACCGTCAATTATTGCCACATCGTGTTCAAAATGGGCGCTTGGTTTTCCATCGGCAGTCAGAATTGTCCATCCGTCTTTGAGTTGCTTGATATTTTTAGTTCCCATATTAATCATGGGTTCAATAGCCACAACCATGCCTTCAACAAAAAGTTTTCCGCGGCCCCGTTTTCCGTAATTGGGCATTTCTGGATCTTCGTGCATTTTTTGGCCCAATCCGTGACCTACCAATTCCCGAACGACACCGTAGCCATGACTTTCAGTATATTTTTGAATAGCACTTCCAACATCTTCCACGCGGTTTCCCAATTTCAATTCTCGGATTCCAACGTATAAGGATTCTTTAGTAACCTGCAATAATTTTTTGGTCTCTGGAGCAACTTCTCCAATCTCGAAAGAATAGGCGTGGTCGCCATGGAAGCCATTTTTGAAAGCACCACAATCTACCGAAATAACGTCGCCACTTTCCAATGGTTTGTTGTTTGGAATTCCGTGAACCACTTGTGCATTTGGACTCATGCAAAGCGAGTTTGGAAAACCATATAATCCAAGGAAACTAGGAACCGCACCGTGATCACGGATGAATTCTTCGGCTAGTTTGTCTAAGTATAAAGTGGTAACTCCTTCCTTGATTTCGGAGGCAATCATTCCTAATGTTTTCGAAACGATTAAAGCACTCTCACGCATTAATTCTATTTCCTCTCGAGTTTTTGGGATAATCATAAATCAATTTTCAGACGGCAAAAATACAATTTATAAATTATTTAATTAGGATTAGCCATTATTTTATAAAGTTCCGAGTTGGAAGTAAAAAAACGATTTTCTAATGCAATTTGAGAAAGTTGGGCACTCACTAAATTATTCTCTCGAGTATTAATCAGAAAAAGAGAACTCTCCCCTAAAGTAAACAATCGTTCTTCAGATTGCAGCATTGTGTCGTAATCCGAAACCAATTTGTCAATTAATTTTTGCTGTTTTGTTAAGGACTGGATTTCTGTTTTTTGGGTAATGATTTTGTTTGTCAATTGCACTTTTTCTAGATCACGTATAAATTCGGATTCCTGAATTTTGTATTGCGCAAATTTCAAACTGCCACGTTCTTTTCTTAAAAACAATGGAAAATAAAAATCGACTCCCACTTTATAATTGTCATTACTGTTGAGGGTAGTTGGATTTGGCTGAGCCAAATAGGAATAACCAACATCTATTTTTGGCAATAGCATATTGGCCTTCATTTTTTTCTCAACAGTCAATAGATCAATTTTACTTTGCAAAGCTTCTATTTTAGGATGATTCAGTACTGAAAATCTCGGATTGGCTAAATCGCTTATATTCAAAGTTTCTTGAATAGTTTGACCCAGTTTTTTCTCGGGAATAATCACCTCGGCAAGTTCAAGTGGAATATTGTTTTCAAGCCAAAGAAAGTTCGACAGTTCTAATTTGGCTTTTGTTAGTTTTAATTTAGAATCTTCGAGAGACAAAAGTCTATTTTTCACAACAATCCCAGCTTCAATACTATCAATAGCCGGTTCGTCTCCTTCTTTTATTAAAGATTTAATGCCATCATATCTTTTTTGAGCATTGATACTATAATCTTCATATAAGAGTTTTTCTTCATAGTTTTTTTTCCAATTGAAATAAGCAACCGAAGCATCATATAAAACAGCTATGGCTTCTAATTTTTGTTCCGCCTGACTTAATTTGACTTGGATTTTTGCTTTTTGCAAATCGGCCATTCTTTGATTAATAAGCAATCCTTGCCCAAGAGGAACACTGATTCCCAAAGATGTTAAGCCATTACTAGGTGTTTTGTTTTGTGGATTTAGATAATACCCTTCGTTTTCGTCAAATCCTGCTTTTATGTCGATTCCATACCAAGTCGGGATTTTGAAACTGCTGTTCATTATCGAATAATATTCTGTTCCTTGAAACTGTTTTTTGTTGTAATCCAATTGCAATTTTGGGTCAAAGCCCCCACGAGCCATCATCAAATTAGCTTGTGCTTTACTGATTTCTAAGTTGGCATTTTTAACCAATGGGTGGTATTTTTTTACAAAACCCAAGTACTCGTTATAACTCATTTCTTTGAGATTTACAGGTAAAGTGGATTCGCTTTTAGACTGACCATAAATAGTAGTTCCTATTAAAACGAGTATAAAAAGAAGGTGTTTCATCTGTTTATTTTTATTAATTTTTAATGGTCAGATGGAACTCGCAAATAATTATTTTCCTGTGTGAAATTGTACTTGCTCGTTTCATTATTTCTTTTCTTTTGAAGGTTTCTCTTTTCCCTTGTAATAATTGGGTGGAAAACCGTTTAGTGTTCTCCAGAACTCAAACCAAACCGGAACGGTATTCAGTAAAGCAATGGTTTGTGCACCAGAGCCTATACTTAATTGTTTAGGCCAAGAAGCCTCGTTTTTGTCTGGAGCAATAAGTATTCTGAATTTCCCATTATCACTAATGAAATTTTCTATAGCCACAACTTCACCGCCAAAAGTACCATAAGACATATCTGGCCATCCTGAGAAAACAATTGTTGGCCAACCATCAAACCAAACTCTTACTTTTTCGCCTCTTTTTATTAAAGGTAAATCAATTGGATCTACGAAAGATTCCACGGCTATGTCATATTTAGAAGGCATAATCGTTGCAATGGGAGTGCCTTCTTTAATGTTTTCCCCAATTCCTGATTGGAGAGTTCTATTGATATAGCCACTTTGCGGTGCTTTGATGTAATACATTCCGTTTCGAATGCTATAATTAGCATATTGATTTTCTAATTTGCTAACTTGTGCTTCGGTGTCGTATTGGTTGCTCATTGCTGTATATTGATCGCTCTGTGCTTTTGAAATTTTTTCAGAATATTCTGCGGAGATCCGATTGATTTCCATTTCCGTATTGATGAATTCATTTTTACTAGTGTAAAATTTATTTTCTTGAGTGATGATTTTAGCTTCAGTTTCTTGCAGTTTTAAACGTTTTTCTTCTACATCAGATAAAGCTTTTAATCCTTCTTTATTTAATTGTAAGGAACGGTTGTATTGGGTGTTGGCAATTTTCAATTGCGTTTTTGCCGCCACAAAATCCATGCTGTCACTTTTTATTTTCAAACGAGCTTGCTTTATTTTATTCTCTGCTTGTTTAAGTTTTAAAACTTTTTCTCTTTTGATAGCTTGCATTTGCTTGGAAAGTATTGCTACTTTCGAACCATATGATTCCAAGGATTGTTTTTTGGCATCCACTTGGTTTTTGGTGTTTTTTACCAAGTTTGGATCCAAATAGTCTTCTTTGATTTCAGATATAAAAATAATAGTGTCGCCTTTTTCAACATAATTGCCTTCTTGCACATACCATTTTTCAATTCTACCAGAAATAACGGATTGAATAGTTTGTGGCCTTTGATTCGGTTTTAAAGTTGTAACAGCTCCAGAACCCGAAATATTTTGTGTCCAAGGCAAGAAAAGGGCTATTAATGCAAATATGGAAACCGTAAGAATTATTCGATTCAATATTTTGTAATGCGGTCTGTTGCTCAAATTTTTTACAGTAGAATATTTTTCAAGAGCATCATTGTTTATTGATTTTTTGTCGGATATATTTAACATACTCTTATTTTTTAGTATCTGATATGATAGTGCCTTTTTGCATTGTAATTTCTCGTTCACATTTTCTAAGCCAATGAGGGTTTTGAGAGGAGACAACTACCGTCCATTTGTTTTTTTCGGATGTAATAAAGTCGATGATCTCATTGGCTATTTTAACGTCCATTTTATCGGTTGGTTCTTCATAAAACAAAATGTTGGGTTTGTGAATAATACTTCTGGCCAACAAGATTTTTTGGGCATTTGAAGAGGATAATTCTTTTGCTTCCGGAAAAATTTCAGTGTCTAATCCTTTTGGCAGTGTTTTTATAAAGTTCGTCAATTGAACTCCATCGAGAGCCCATTTTAAATCTTCGGAGCTGATGTTTTTATCATTGAAAGTGATGTTTTCGAGAATAGTTCCCTCAAAAGGGGTTTCTCCTTGAATAATACTTCCTATTCTCGAACGGTATTGTTTAACGTCTATTTTTTTAAAAGTATCATCATTGATAATAAAGTTACCCGAGGTTGGGTGTAATAAACCAGAAAGCACTCGAATCAAGGTTGTTTTTCCAGAACCATTTTCCCCATCGATTATGATTTTCTCTCCTGGATTTATTTTCACATTGATATTCTTTAAAATCCCAAAAGTAGATTCCGGAAATTGAAATTCCATATTTTCTGTTTCAAGGGTGATATTGGTGTAACAACTTTTGTTCTCTATGTCAACCTCTTCTTCCAATTCCATATCGGTAATTTGCCCAATTTTTTCTACAGCCGTTAATACGTCATAGAAAGTTTCTAGTCCAAGAATGATTTTCTCAACAGAATTGATTACCAACAAAATGATGATTTCTGAAGCCACAAATTGCCCAATATTCATTTGCTGGTTCAAAACTAAATAACCACCAATGATTAATAAGCTAGCCGTAATAATTATTTTGAAAATTATGAGTTGACTAAACTGTCTTTTGATAACATTAAAATGATTTTCTCGACTGTATAAATAATCTTTTATAAGGGCATTGTTTTTTTCTAAGGCAAAATCGTAGTTGAATTCATTTCTAAAACTGAAATTATTTCTAGCGATTTCTTGTATCCAACCCGCGGTTTTGTATTTGTTTTTGGATTCTTTTAAGCTGGTTTCAATTCCTTTATTATAGGAAAATTTAAAAATAATATATAACAGCATCAACAATAAAATTCCGAAAATAATAAAGAAGGGATGGTAAAGCGATAATAAAACAATACCAAAAATAATTTGTAAAATGGCAGCTGAAAAATCCACCAGCAATTTTGAAGTCCCCTTTTGAATGGTCAAAGTGTCGAAAAAGCGATTGGCCAATTCAGGCGGATAATAGCCATGTAGTTCTTTGAATTCTATTTTGGGTAAACGAGTAGCAAATTCAAAAGAAGAACGCACAAAAATTTTTTGTTGCAAATTTTCAGTTATACGTAATTGCATCAATGATAAAATACCAACTAGGGCCACCCCAATAACTACGAGAATTACCAATACTATCCATGAAGCGCTGATACGCCCGGATTGAATGAAGCTTACGATAGCCTGAATACCCAATGGTAAAGACAAACTCACGATTCCAGCAAAAATAGCATAGAAAAAAATTTGTAAAACATCTTTTTTGTCTAATTCTAAAAGATTGTAAAGTCGTTTTAATGAAGTCATGATCTATTTTTTAAGAATTTTTTCGATTAAGTTTAAGTAAAAATCGGTTGGACTTGTCGTGTCATTACAGTCTGTAATAGCCTGCATGTGATCCTTAAGAAAATGCTGATGCATTGCTCCTTCAACAATGCTAGAAGCTAGACTTTTTGGATAAAAATAATCTGGATTTATTTCAGTGATTATGTTTGTTAATCTTTTAATCACTCTTATATAAATATAATAAAAACCTTCTTTATTTTCTTGGTCCACTTCCTTGGTGTGAAAAGTTTTAGTAAACTCAGCTATTATAATTTTATTCAAAATGGATTCATTAATATGTTGCGTTTTTTGGTTGTCTTCCACCTTTTCAGTTACTATTAAGATGGCTTTCTTTAGTTTTTCCCAAGAATCCGAATAATTAGATATGGCAAAAACTAATCGATATTCTATCCAACTCCAATACCAAGAAGATAAATACACTAATAATTTATGCTTGTTTTCGAAATAACGATAAATAGAACTTTCATTGGAACCAATTTTTTCTCCTAATTTTTTAAATGTAAATTCTTCGAAGCCAATATTGTCAATTAAAAGTATGCTCTCTTGAATTATTTTTTTTCCTAATGTAGAAGTTTCAGGATCTTTAACATATAGCTTTTCGTTTACTTTAATTTTGATATTCGATAAAATTTGATCCATTTTTAATGTATTAGATTGCAAATATAATAGTATTACTTTTAATATTGAGATTTTAACAATTATTTATATTAAAAAAAAACTACTCACATGAAGTAGTTTTAAAAATTGTAGATTATAGAATTTACAATAACGAATGCCTCGTCATTACGGCAGGTTTTTCAACCCCCATTAATTCCAAAATAGTTGGGGCTATATCGCCTAAGACACCATCGTGAATTTCCATTAATTCCTTATCAACTAAAATAATCGGAACCGGATTGGTGGTGTGTGCCGTATTTGGGCTCCCGTCAGGATTTATCATCGTTTCACAATTGCCATGGTCTGCAATTATAAGAGTTGTATAATTATTGGCCAAAGCTGCCGTAACTACTTTCTTGACACATTTATCGACTGCTTCGCAGGCTTTTATTGCCGCACTCATCACTCCAGTATGTCCTACCATGTCGCCATTAGCAAAATTGAGACAAACAAAATCCACTTCGCCTTTTTCAAGTTCAGGAACTAGCGCATCCGCCAGATCATAAGCGCTCATCTCGGGTTGTAAATCATAAGTAGCTACTTTTGGTGAATTTTTCAGAATTCTGCTTTCTCCAATAAAAGGTAATTCTCTTCCGCCGGAAAAGAAGAATGTTACGTGAGGATATTTTTCGGTTTCGGCAATCCTGATTTGTTTTTTGTTTGCTTTTTCCAAGACTTCACCCAAGGTTTCTGTAACATTATCCTTATTATAAACCACTTTTACGTTCTCATACGTTTCATCATAATTGGTCAGCGTTACATAATACAAATTGAGTTTGTGCATGTTTTGCTCGTGGAAATCTTGTTGTGACAAAGCTTCAGTTAGTTCGCGACCTCTATCTGTTCTAAAATTGAAGAAAATTACAACATCATTTTCCTTAATGGTGGCCAATGGTTTGTCACTTTCATCAACCACAATAATAGGGTTAATAAATTCATCGGTTACATTGTTTTTGTAACTTTCTTCGATGCTTTTTACAGCGTTT
>CANHNG010000004.1 GCA_947461915.1 Flavobacteriaceae bacterium | reverse complement strand
TTATGCTGAAACGCACCGAAAACGAAACCAATGCCGAAGACATTACCATCGAAACCTTCTCGAAAGCCTTTGACAAAATAGCCAGTTATAATTCTGAATTTCAGTTTAACACTTGGCTGATTGCCATTGCCAAAAATGTCCATATTGATTTACTGCGGAAAAAAAAATCGAGTCTTTTTGTCGAAATCACTGAGAATGAAAGTCAGCAAGCCTATAATGTTGCTGACACTACCCCATCGGCAGAAGATGAATTGATTACAGAGCAGAATCTTTCGCAACTGTTGCAATTCATCAAAGAACTCAAACCGCATTATCAAGAAGTGATTCAATTGCGTTATTTTCAGGAAATGAGTTATCAGGAAATTGCCAATAAAATTGATGAACCCTTGAGTAACGTGAAAATAAAATTGCTTCGCGCCAAAAAATTATTGGCAGAAATCATTCAACACAACCGATAATTTGGTTTAGTTTTCAATTTTGATTCTTCGTTCAATTCCCAATTCCTAAATCAACTTTCACTATCTTTGCACTTTCAAAAAATGATTTATGGAAACTGTTTTAGAGAATGCATTACCAGTAGGAAAGCCAAAATGGTTGAGGGTAAAACTCCCGATTGGACAAAAATATACAGAACTCCGTGGTTTAGTTGACAAATACAATCTGAACACGATATGCACCTCAGGAAGTTGCCCGAATATGGGTGAATGTTGGGGCGAAGGAACAGCTACCTTTATGATTCTAGGCAATATTTGTACGCGTTCTTGTGGCTTTTGTGGTGTAAAAACCGGAAGACCAGAAACCGTAGATTGGGATGAACCGGAAAAAGTAGCGCGTTCCATAAAAATTATGAATATCAAACATGCCGTAATCACGAGTGTCGACAGAGATGATTTGAAAGATGGCGGTTCTATTATTTGGACAGAAACCATAAAAGCCATTCGTAGAATGAACCCAAACACGACTCTTGAAACGCTTATTCCTGATTTTCAGGGCATCGAAAGAAATATTGACCGAATCGTGGAAGCCAATCCCGAAGTGGTTTCACATAACGTGGAAACTGTTCGTCGATTGACGCGTGAAGTGCGCATCCAGGCCAAATACGACCGAAGTTTAGAAGTTTTGAAATACTTGAAAGAACAAGGAATAAACAGAACTAAATCTGGTATTATGTTGGGTCTTGGTGAAACTGAGGAAGAAGTACTTCAAACGATGCAAGATTTATATGATGCCAAAGTAGATGTAGTAACCATTGGCCAGTACTTGCAACCCAGTAAAAAACACTTACCCGTTAAGGAATTTATAACTCCTGAACAATTTGCCAAGTATGAAAAATTTGGTTTGGAATTAGGTTTTCGTCATGTAGAAAGCGGACCATTGGTACGATCCTCCTACAAAGCCCAAAAACATATATTATAGTCGAATGTCGTAAAGTTAGAAAGTCGAAAGGCTTGACTTTATAACTTTCTGACATTAAACTTTTAAGACTTATGATAAGAATTGCCATAAATGGTTTTGGAAGGATAGGACGAAATTTATTTCGACTGTTAATCAACCATCCCACCATTGAGGTCGTGGCCATTAACGATATTGCCGATACAAAAACGATGGCACATCTGATGAAATACGACAGTATTCATGGGGTTTTACCATTTCAAGTTTCACACGACGAGAAAGGAATCATTATCGATGGAAAACACTTTTTGTTTTTCCACGAGAAAAATATTTCTAACCTGGACTGGAAAAGCAACCGTATTGATTGTGTCATTGAATCGACCGGAAAATACAGCACTTTCGAGGAAATCAATGCGCATATTATAGCCGGAGCCAAAAAAGTAATTCTTTCCGCCCCTTCAGAAGTGGATTCCATAAAAACGGTAGTTATCGGCGTGAACGAAAATATTCTTGACGGAACTGAAACCATTATTTCAAATGCAAGTTGTACTACTAATAATGCGGCTCCGATGATAAAAGTCATTAACGAACTTTGTGGCATTGAGCAAGCCTATATTACAACGATTCACTCCTATACCACAGACCAAAGTTTACACGATCAGCCCCATAAAGATTTGAGGAGAGCACGAGGCGCAAGTCAATCTATTGTTCCTACCACAACAGGCGCGGCCAAAGCATTGACAAAAATATTTCCCGAATTTGATGGCAAAATTGGAGGTTGTGGCATTCGGGTTCCTGTTCCTGATGGTTCCTTGACCGATATAACTTTCAATGTAAAAAGGGTAGTTACGATAAGCGAAATCAATGCCGCTTTCAAGCGTGCGGCACAAACTAATTTGAAAGGAATCTTGGATTATACCGAAGACCCAATTGTTTCTGTTGATATTATTGGAAATAAAAATTCCTGTGTTTTTGATGCGCAACTCACTTCGGTTATTGATAAAATGGTTAAAGTGGTAGGTTGGTACGATAATGAAACCGGCTACTCCTCTAGGATTATTGACCTGATTGTTTTAACAAATCCTAATATTTCAAAATCAATTTTTTGACAATCTTGCAGGTGTTTCCACATAATCCGTAATTGTTTTATCAAATTTTTCACTTGCAGAAAGAAATGAACTTCGGATAGGCAAATAGAAAAGTTGCTCCTTTGGAATGCTGCCCTTTAATCTTACGAAATCTTTTTCGGTGGTAATAATAATCTTGCCTTGTGCTTTATTTTCTATTTCCAACAAGTCTTTTTCCGAAAAATAATGGTGATCAGGAAAAACCAATTGTTCCTCTTTTTCACTTTGCAAATATTTAAAAAACGGTTCTGGTTTGGCAATTCCCGCCAAAAGCAATTTATCAATATTCTTGACTTCACTTGCTTTGATAGATTTACCTTCAGAAAAAACAGATTCATCATAATCGATACAAGAAAAATAAAGTTCTTGAGTCGAAGTAAGATTCAATTTGGCTTGAATTTCTGTCTGTTCGTCAGACGAAAGAGTTGCGGGACATTTAGTGACAATAACCAAATTGGCTCTTTTTGCACCGGCTCTGCTTTCGCGCAAATTTCCCGTTGGCAATATAAAATCATCTGAATATAAATCGCCATAAGAAGTCAGCAAAATATAGAAACCCGCTTTCACTTTTCTATGTTGAAATGCATCGTCTAATAATATAACCTCGAGTTTATTGGTTTGGGAAAGTAATTTTTCGATGCCGTTTTTTCTATTGGCATCAACGGCAACCTGAATGTTCTGGAATTTTTTATAAAATTGGAATGGCTCATCTCCAAGAATTTCAGCATTTGATGTGGAATCAGCCAAGATGAAACCTTCAGATTTTCTCTTGTAACCACGACTTAAAGTGGCCACTTTATAGGTTGGGGAAAGCAACCGAATTAAATATTCAATTTGTGGGGTTTTCCCTGTGCCGCCAACACTTAGATTTCCAACAGCAATAATGGGAACATCAAAAGAATAGGATTTTAGAATGCCTTTATCGAAAAGAAAATTCCGAATACCTGTGATGAATCCATACAAAAGGGCAAACGGAAACAGTATTTTTCGAAGTAAAATCATACTACGAAAGTATACTATTTTATCATTATAAAAAAGTTGAGTTAATAATTCATTAACTTTGTTTATTCGAAAAAAACAAAAATGAAAATTAAAGAAATAATTTCCGTACTCGAAGAAATAGCTCCACTCGCCTATGCCGAAGATTTTGACAATGTGGGTTTATTGGTCGGAAATCAAGAATTGGGTGCAACGGGAGTTTTGGTTTGTCACGACGCATTGGAAAGCGTGATTGATGAAGCGATTGTGAAAAAATGCAATTTGGTGGTTTGTTTTCATCCCATTTTGTTTTCCGGATTAAAGAAAATCACGGGCAAAAACTATGTGGAAAGAGCAGTCATAAAAGCCATAAAAAATGATATTGCCATTTATGCCGTTCACACCGCATTGGACAATCATCAAGATGGCGTGAATAAAATATTCGCTGATGCACTAGGTTTGACTATGACAAAAATCCTAATTCCAAAGCAAAATTTCATTCGGAAATTAGTCACGTACACCATTCCAGAAAATGCTGAACAGCTTCGAAATTCATTATTTGACGAAGGTGCGGGAAGTATTGGCAACTACGAAAACTGCAGTTTCAACTCGAAAGGCATTGGAACTTATATGGGAAATGAACACAGCAATCCCGAGATTGGTGAGCGATTTGAATTTGTGGAAAACGACGAAATCAAAATCGAAGTAACTTTCGAAAAACATTTGGAAAATAAAATTCTGAAAGCCCTTTTCAAAAATCATGTTTATGAGGAAGTGGCTTATGAAATTTATGATTTGCAAAACAAAAATCAAAATATCGGATTGGGAATGATTGGCGAATTGAGTGTTCCAATGGATGAAACAGCTTTTCTGAATTTCGTAAAAGATAAAATGCAAAGCGAGGGGATTCGGCATAGTGCATTCTTGGGGAAACCCATAAAAAAAGTAGCCGTACTTGGCGGTTCCGGAAGTTTTGCCATAAAAAATGCCATTCAGGCCGGCGCAGACGTTTTTTTGACGGCAGATTTAAAGTATCACCAATTTTATGAATCTGAAAATCAGATTCTTTTGGCCGACATTGGACATTTTGAAAGCGAACGTTATACAAAAAATTATATTGTTGATTTTCTTCGGAAAAAAATCCTTAATTTTGCAATCGTTTTATCAGAAGAAAATACAAATCCAGTTAAGTACTTATAGACAATAGAATATGGCGACTACAAAAGAATTGAGTGTTGAAGACAAATTAAGAGCAATTTACGATTTACAATTGATTGACTCTCGAATTGACGAAATTAGAAACGTTAGAGGTGAACTTCCTCTAGAAGTGGAAGATTTAGAAGATGAAGTAGCTGGATTAAGTACCCGTTCAGAAAAATTAAAAAGTGAATTGGAGACTATCGAAGAACTCATCAAGGTACGTAAAAATACCATTGACGAGCATAAGGAAGCAATAAAAAGATACACTAAACAACAAGAGAGTGTGCGTAATAACAGAGAATTCAACTCCTTGACAAAGGAAGTGGAATTTCAAGAGTTGGAAATTCAATTGGCCGAGAAGCAAATCAAGGAAATGAAAGCTTCTATGGAACACAAAAAAGAAATTATCGAACAATCAAAAGAGAGATTAGAAATTAAATCGAATCATTTGAAACATAAAAAATCAGAATTAGACGCTATTATGTCGGAGACTGAAAAAGAAGAAGCCTTTTTATCTGAGAAATCAGCTGAATACCAACAATTAATCGAAGAAAGATTATTGGCTGCTTATAACAGAATTAGAAGTAGTGTTCGCAACGGATTGGCGGTTGTTTCTATAGAAAGAGGAGCATCTGCAGGATCATTTTT
The DNA here is from genome assembly GCA_947461915.1 of Flavobacteriaceae bacterium. GTDB lineage: Bacteria > Bacteroidota > Bacteroidia > Flavobacteriales > Flavobacteriaceae > Flavobacterium. Next base: position 15,189 of record CANHNG010000004.1, on the reverse strand, counting down.
CACCATCCCGCCACAAACTCAAGTCGAGATTGCTGCCAGAAAAAAAATCATAACTGATGAACACTCCGGAAGAATATTAGTCGACAGCGTTCTCGCTGAAGAAGAAAAAGAGAAAATGGAAAAGCTTTTTGCTAAATTCTAAAACCATTTAAGTCCCGATAAACATCGGGATTTTTTTTATTATGACAAAACCCGTATATTTCCTTTATACCAAATCCATCGGATTATACCTTAATTTTTTAAGTTTTATATATCCTGAAAAAGCGACGCAAATAGCTTATTCTCTTTTTGCTGAACCAAGGAAAGGACGATTATTTAAAAGCAATCTCCCTAAAATTCTGGAAGAAGCGGAAATTGAAAGTTTTTATTTTAAAGAACAAAAGTTCAAATCCTATATTTGGAAAGGAAATCAAACCGTAATTATATTAGTTCACGGTTGGGAAAGCAATTCCTTGCGTTGGCAAAAACTGCTGCCCTATTTAAAAGAAACAGGAAGTACGATTATTGCGATTGACGCGCCCGCGCATGGCCTGTCAAGCGGTAATAAATTTGACATACCTAAATACGCGGCCTATATAAACATAGTTGCGAAAAAATACAATCCAAAATATCTTATTGGACATTCATTGGGAGGGAAAACTTGTTTGTATTATCAATATTTTTATAAGAATAAAAATATCGAAAAAATAGTAACGCTAGGTTCTCCAAGTGATTTCAAAATTCTACTCAACAAATACATCAAGTTATTAAGTTTAAATACCATTATAAAAAAGAGTTTAGAAGTTCAATATCGTAAAATTTTTAGGTCAAGCCTAACTTTTTTTTCAGGTAAACATTTCGCCTCAAAAATAAATACCAGAGGACTCATAGCCCACGACATCTCCGATTCTGTGGTTGCATATGAAGAAGGAAAAAAAATAGCAAGTGGCTGGAAAGATTCTATTTTTATAGAAACAAAAGGTTTAGGGCATAGTATGCACGATGAAGATTTATATCAAAAAATCACCCAATTTTTGTTAGAAGACTTAAAATAGATTTTTATATTTTTAGTGCTACTTAGAATTTAAAAGAAGTAATATTAAATCTAAGACAACTAAACCTAATCCTCCAAAATTCCAAATAACTCAGGCATAAAAAAATCTAACAAACAATTTGACTATTTTTGCCTTATGGAAGAAAATCTAAAACGCCTCAACAAATTCATCGGAGAAACAGGCTATTGTTCTCGCCGCGAAGCCGATAAAATCATTGAAGAAGGTCGTGTAACCATCAACGGAATCATACCGGAATTAGGCACAAAAGTATCTCCAGACGACGAAGTACGCATTGACGGCAAGTTGATTCGGGAGAAAAACGAAAAACCTGTTTATTTGGCTTTCAACAAACCCGTTGGCATTGAATGTACTACCAACTTGGACGTTCGCAACAACATCGTAGATTACATTAATTATCCCAAACGTATTTTCCCTATTGGACGACTAGACAAAGCCAGCGAAGGATTAATTTTTATGACCAATGACGGTGATATTGTCAACAAGATTCTTCGCGCCAGAAACAATCACGAAAAAGAATATACCGTAACGGTCAACAAACTCATCACGGATCGTTTTATTGAAAAAATGGGCAATGGCGTACCCATTTTGGATACTGTCACCCGAAAATGCAAGGTAGAAAAAATCAGTTCGACCACTTTTAAAATCGTCCTAACACAAGGTTTAAACCGTCAAATTCGAAGAATGTGCGAATATCTGGGCTACGAAGTTACGGCTTTGAAACGTATCCGAATTATCAATATTTCGCTTGATATTCCTATGGGTCGTTACCGTGATTTGACTGATGCCGAAATCAAAGAACTCAACCAGCTTATTGAACCGTCAAGCAAAACCGAAGAAGCGAGTTTACCCAAACAAGAACCCATAAAAAGAAGAACTGAATTCATAAAGAAAGATGACCCTCGATTTAAGAAAAGAGGAGATTATTAGATAAAAATGTTCAAAAAAGCAAAACCCAAGACTCTTATCTTGGGTTTTGCTTTTTAAATTTTAAAATATTATTTTTTCATTCTGATTTGTCTTGCCAAAAGGGTGTTTTTCAGCAACATTGCAATAGTCATCGGTCCTACTCCACCCGGAACGGGCGTTATAAAAGAGGATTTTTTGCTTACACTATCAAAATCAACATCACCGGTAATTACATATCCTTTTGGGTGCGAAGCATCTTCAACTCGCGTAATACCAACATCAATAACTACAACACCTTCTTTCACCATATCAGCTTTTAGGTAATTCGGAACGCCAAGAGCGGTGATGATAATATCGGCATTCTTGGTAAAATCTTCAATGTTCTTGGTTCTACTGTGAGTCAATGTTACTGTTGAATCACCCGGATACCCTTTGCGACTCATTAAAATACTCATTGGGCGGCCCACAATATGGCTACGACCAATAACTACAGTATGTTTTCCCGATGTTTCTACCTTGTAACGCTCTAATAATTCCATTATTCCAAATGGTGTAGCTGGTAAAAACGTCTCCATTTCTAAAGCCATTTTTCCAAAATTAGCTGGGTGAAAACCATCCACGTCCTTGTCAGGATCAATCGCCATCAGAATTTTATGCTCATCAATATGTATAGGTAAAGGCAATTGAACAATAAATCCATCTAAATTATCATCTTCGTTTAGTTCCTTTATTTTTTCAAGTAATTCCGTCTCGGAAATAGTTTCAGGCAACGCTACCAAGGTAGATTCAAATCCTATTTGTTGACATGACCTAACTTTGCTTCCCACATAAGTTAAACTTGCTCCGTTACTACCAACTATAACGGCGGCCAAATGTGGCACTTTCTGGCCTTTGGCAACCATCTTTTGCACTTCAACAGCAATCTCATTTTTAATGTCTTCTGATGTTTTTTTTCCGTCTAGTAATTGCATTTTTAAAAAAGTTTAAAGTTTAAAGTTTCAGGTTCAGCAAGTTGAAACCTTAAACTTGATACATATATTCTATCTCATTCCCGGCATTCCACCTGGCATTCCTTTCATATTTCCCATCATTTTCATCATATTCTTACCTCCCGGCCCTTGCATCATTTTCATCATTTTACTCATTTGCTCAAACTGTTTCATCAGTTGGTTGACCTGCTCAATTTTAGTTCCAGAACCTTTTGCAATTCTGGTTTTTCTTTTCATATCAATTATGGCGGGTTTTGTTCGCTCTATTGGAGTCATCGAATGTATTATTGCTTCGATATGTTTAAAAGCATCATCTTCAATTTCAACATCTTTCATCGCTTTTGAAGCACCTGGTATCATGCCGACCAAATCTTTCATATTACCCATTTTCTTTACCTGCTGAATTTGGGAAAGGAAATCATCGAAGCCAAATTCGTTCTTAGCAATTTTCTTTTGGATTTTCCTGGCTTCTTCCTCATCATAATGTTCTTGTGCTCTTTCCACCAAAGACACAACATCACCCATTCCTAAGATTCGTTCTGCCATACGTTCTGGGTAGAATAAATCAATAGCTTCCATTTTTTCGCCAGTCCCTACAAATTTAATGGGTTTATTAACCACCGATTTAATCGAAAGGGCAGCTCCACCTCGGGTATCACCATCTAATTTGGTTAAGATTACACCATCAAAATTCAATCTATCGTTAAATGTTTTTGCTGTATTCACCGCATCTTGACCTGTCATTGCGTCCACAACAAACAAAGTTTCATGTGGCTGAATTGCCTTGTGAACATAGGAAATCTCGGTCATCATGGCCTCATCTACGGCCAAACGACCTGCAGTATCGACAATCACTACATTAAACCCATTGGATTTGGCGTATTTGATTGCATTTTGGGCAATTTCTACTGGATTTTTATTTTCCGGTTCTGAGTAAACCTCAACAGCAATTGAGTCTCCTACAACATACAATTGTTGAATTGCCGCGGGACGATAAATATCACAGGCGACCAAAAGCGGTTTTTTGTTCTTTTTGGTCTGAAGATAATTGGCCAATTTTCCAGAAAAAGTGGTTTTTCCTGAACCTTGTAGTCCTGACATTAAAATTACGGTTGGATTCCCCGAAAGATTGATTCCAGCGACATCGCCTCCCATCAATTCCGTCAATTCATCTTTGACAATTTTCACTAATAATTGTCCAGGCTGGATAGTCGTTAATACATTTTGACCAATGGCTTTTTCTTTTACTCTAGTAGTAAAATCTTTAGCTATTTTAAAGTTGACATCTGCATCTAATAAGGCACGACGCACTTCTTTTAGGGTTTCTGCAACGTTAACTTCGGTTATTCTTCCATGACCCTTGAGTACATGAAAGGCTTTGTCTAATTTTTCGCTTAAATTATCGAACATAATTGTAATTGGCTTTTATGAGGTGTAAATATAATATAAAGTTAGAAAGGTACAATGATAAGGTGTCGTTTGAAAAGGAACTTTTACATTCTTTCCGGAACATCAATCCCCATCAAACTAAAAGCGGAAGCAATAGTTTCAGCCACTTTTTTTGAAAGCTGCACCCTAAATATTTTTTTATCCAAATCTTCCTCCCCCAAAATAGAAACAGCTTGATAAAATGAATTGTATTCTCTAACCAAATCATAGGTGTAATTTGCTATCAAAGCTGGACTGTGATTATCAGCAGCATTTTGAATCACTTCAGGAAACAACTCGAGTTGTTTCACCAATTCTTTTTCCTTTTCGTGAAGCGTAATTATTCCTGATGTGTTCGAAAAATCAAAGTTGGCTTTTCGAATAATTGACTGGATTCTGGCATACGTATATTGAATAAACGGGCCTGTATTTCCAGCAAAATCAACAGATTCTTCTGGATCGAAAAGGATTCGCTTTTTTGGATCGACTTTCAAAATATAATATTTCAATGCCCCAAGACCAATAGTTTTGTACAATTTTGTCTTTTCCTCAGCGGAATAACTATCCAATTTCCCTAAATCTTCGGCTATTTTTTGAGCAGTTTCGGTCATTTCATTCATCAAATCATCAGCATCGACAACGGTTCCTTCTCTTGATTTCATTTTTCCAGAAGGCAAATCTACCATTCCGTACGACAAATGAAAGAGATTTTTTGACCATTCAAAACCGAGTTTTTGCAATATCAAAAACAAGACTTTGAAGTGGTAATCCTGTTCGTTACCGACGGTGTAAACCATTCCACCAACATCCGGAAAATCCTTCACGCGCTGAATGGCCGTTCCAATATCTTGTGTCATATAAACCGCTGTTCCGTCAGAGCGTAACACGATTTTTCTATCTAAACCTTCTGCTGTCAAATCAATCCAAACCGAACCGTCAGGATCTTTTTCGAAAACGCCTTTCTCCAAACCTATTTGAACCACATCTTTACCTAGTAAATAAGTATTACTTTCGTAATAATAACTATCGAAATTCACTCCCAAGTTTGTATACGTTGTTGCAAAACCATCATAAACCCATTGGTTCATTGTTTTCCAAAGCGCCATGACTCCCGCATCGCCCGCTTCCCATTTCAAAAGCATTTCTTGAGCTTCTATAATGATTGGCGCTTGTTTTTTGGCCTCATCTTCCGTCTTGCCGGAAGTCATTAACTCAGAAATTTGTTCTTTATAGGCTTTATCAAAAGCCACATAATAATTACCAACTAATTTATCTCCTTTTAAACCTGTTGATTGTGGAGTTTCTCCGTTTCCAAATTTTTGCCAAGCCAACATCGACTTGCAAATATGAATCCCACGATCATTAATGATCTGGGTTTTATAGACTTTTTTTCCTGAAGCTTTTATGATTTCGGCAACGGAATAACCCAAAAGATTATTACGAACATGTCCCAAATGCAAAGGTTTATTGGTGTTTGGCGAAGAATATTCGACCATTATCGCTTTATCTTCGGGATTTGGAGTAACAAACCCAAATTTCAAATCATTTCTGATTTCGTTGAAAAAATTCAAATAATATTCATCCGAAATAACAATGTTCAAAAAACCTGAAACTACATTAAAACTGCTCACTTCAAGTACATTTTCGACTAAATAGTTCCCGATTTTATTTCCCAATTCCACAGGGTTGCTTTTAACCACTTTCAGCAATGGAAAAATGACCATTGTGATGTCACCCTCAAACTCTTTACGTGTAGTTTGAAATTCAACTTTATCAATCACAATGTCAAATAAAGCTTGGACAGCTTTTTCAATAGAAGGCTTCAGAATCTGGGGTAATGTCATTTATGTATTTATTTTAAGGGTGCGAAGATAGCAATTTCAAAGGAAAATCTAATCTGAAATGGTAAACTCAATTATTTTTTTACCATTTAATAATCACACTACCCCAAGTAAATCCGCTACCGAAAGCAGCCAAAACCACTATGTCACCCGATTTAATTTTTCCTTGTTCCCAAGCTTCAGTTAACGCTATTGGAATAGAGGCGGCTGTTGTGTTGCCATATTTTTGAATATTATTGAATACTTGGTCATCGGTTAATCCAAAATTGTTTTGGATAAATTGGGAAATTCTCAAATTGGCTTGATGCGGAATAATCAAATCAATATCCGAAACTTGTAAATTGTTGGCTTGTAAACCTTCGTTAATTACCTCGCTAAAACGAACTACGGCATTTTTAAACACAAATTGTCCATTCATATAGGGAAAATAGCTTTCGTCATTTGGATCATTGTCCTCTAATATGTCAGTAACCCAGCGTCCTCCCATTCCGGGCGCTTTTACTACTAATTCTTCGGCGTGTTGCCCTTCAGAATGCAAATGGGTAGACAAAATCCCTTTGGATAAATCTACTTCTCTACTTAGAACAACCGCGCCTGCCCCATCTCCAAAAATAACCGAAACACCTCGACCACGGTCTGTCATGTCTAATCCTGTAGATTGCACCTCAGAACCTATTACCAAAATATTTTTATACATCCCAGTTTTAATATATTGATCTGCAATAGAAATTCCATATACAAAACCCGAACATTGATTTCTTATATCCAATGCTCCAACGGTTTTCAAACCCAAATCACGTTGGACCAAAACACCCGGGCCAGGGAAATAGTAATCAGGACTTAGAGTGGCAAAAACAACAAAATCAATATCCTCCATAGCTACTCCTGAACGCTCAATGGCAATTCTTGCCGCTTTCACGCCCATTGTAGTAGTGGTGTCTTCTCCGCGAATGATATGCCTTCTTTCTTGAATTCCGGTTCTTTCCTGAATCCACTCGTCATTGGTATCCATAATTTTTGACAAATCTTCATTCGTCACAACATTGGAAGGGACATAATATCCTAATCCAGCAATTTTTGAGTGGTACATAGTATTTCTTATTCGTTACAAATGGAACTGTAAAGCTAAACATCTTTTGTATCGAAATCCCTTGATTTGGTTTTTTTCTACATTACTGCTTTATACCCTATAACAATTAAACTACTAGGCCCAAATAAACTATTGTTCCCAATTCCAAATCAAAAGGATTGTTAAAAAAAACAGTATTATTCTTAAAAGTGGATTCAATCAGGTAATGATTGCCTTTAAAATAACTTTGTTTTATGACCACTTCCAATTTAGAGATTTCCACTATTTGCAGTTGGTGTGGGTAGACTAATTCTTCCGTTTGAGGTTCTTTAGAAGGGTTCAGCAAATGGATTGGGATTTGATTTACCTCGCCAAAAAGGGAAGCAATATAAGCACTAGAAGGTTTTTCGTATAAGGTTTTGGGAGTGTCTATCGCAATCACCTTACCGTTTCGCATCACAATGGTTTCATCTGAAAAGGACAAAACTTCGGTACTGTCGTGTGTGGCGATAATACAGCTAATCTGCTTTTCTTTTAAGTAATTAAATACATTTCGTTGCAAGTTTTTTTTTCGGAACGAATCAATCTGACTGAAAGGCTCATCCAGTAAAAGCAGTTCGGGTTCTAATGCTAAAACCCTTGCCAATGCTACTCTTTGTTGCTGTCCGCCACTCAGATATTTTGCTTTTACTTTGGCAAATTCGCTCATTTCAACCAACTCTAAAAGCGAAGCGACACGAGCTTTCTTTTTGTCTTTGTAAATATTCGACAAAAATTTACCCACATTTTCTTCGACCGTAATATAAGGCATGAGATCAAAATCTTGGGCTAAATACTTGATGTAGTCTTCCCCGGGAATAAGATTGTATTTGGGTCCCCGAATGGGTTTATCCCCATGCCAAATCTCCCCTTCATCTAAATCATAAAGACCATAAATTAATTTCAAGAGGGTGCTTTTCCCGCAACCGCTTTCGCCAATTATAGCTACATTTTTCCCTTTAGAAATGGCAAAACTAACATTGTTAATTACTTTGTCTTTCAGATAGGTGAAGGAAATGTTTTTTAATTCAAGCATGTGGTTTTTTGAGAAATCAAATTTACAATGTTTAATCTAAATAAAAACAAAAAAAACTGCTTCAAACGAAACAGTTTTTTGTCGAAACGTAGAACTACAAATTAGTTTTTAACTTCACTTTTTGCCTCTTGAATCATTTTTTCATTGGCCGTAATGGCAAATTCAACGCGACGATTTTGGCTTCTTCCTTCAGGAGTATCATTAGTTGCAATTGGATCCGCAATTCCCATTCCGCTAGTACTGAATCGGGTTGACGCTAATCCTTTAGTCACCAAATAATTCTTAACCGAAGTGGCTCTTTCTTGAGAAAGTTTCAAATTATATTCGGCTGAACCTGTACTGTCGGTATATCCGTAAATCATAATATTTGTATCTGCATATTCTTTAAAAACAGGAATCAATTTATCTAAATTCGTTTTTGCTGTGGCGGTCAAAGTAGATTTATTAGTATCGAAACGCACTGCATTTTCATTTAAAACTAATTTTATTCCTTCCCCAACTCGAACCACATCGGCACCAGGAAGCGCATTATCAATTTCTCTGGCTTGCTTGTCCATTTTGTTTCCAATTACTCCGCCGGCAACACCGCCAATAACGCCACCTAAAACTGCACCCATTGCCCCTTTTCCTCCTTTTCCGAGATTGTTTCCAAGAATACCACCTAACAAGGCACCTCCAGCGGCACCTATTGCCACACCCCTTTGTGTATTATTTGTGTTTTTTAACGATTCACAACTCGTGAAAAGTGTTCCCACTGACATCAATAAAGCCAATGCAATTAGTACAATATTTTTCATAATTATTTCTGGATTAATTAATTTGTTTTTTGAAATTGGTAAACCACATCCGTCAATTTTCCGCCAACATCGATTTTGTCAATTAATTGGAAAGACGCATCTGTTTGATTTTCTAGCCTAAGAACGTAACCATCCCTAACTTTTTTAGCTTTTTCTCCAGCATCAAGGATCTTCAATATCAATTGACCTTCCTTGTTTACAAACCAAGTTATTGGAGAGCTAAATGTAGGACAACCCATTTTCGTTAAACCCATAGTGCCTTTGTTATTATTGGAAACAAATTTCCATGTACTTCCTTCGAAACATTTAGAATCAGCAATTTGAAAAGAATTTACCTTGATGTAATCTGAACCAGGATAAGTTACTGAACTTATCACCCAATTCCCCTTGATGTCCACTTGGGAAGTCCTATTTAACTTTGTGCTCGTTACTGATGTTGTCTTACAAGCAAAAAGCGAAATCACCATTAAACCAAATAAAGCTATTTTTTTCACAGTCGTATATTTTAAGATTAAAGATAAACAAAGATACAATTCTATAAAATTGTAATTGTATCAAAATTGTAATATTTGTTTAAAAATTAGCGTTTACGACAATTTGTCACTTTAGTCCAAATTGGTATCTTATTTGAATAAAGTAAGGCAATTAAAAAAACTTAAAAATTCTAAATATGACAACTGGAAAAATTAACGTTTCGGTGGAAAATATCTTTCCCTTAATCAAAAAATTCTTATACAGCGATCACGAAATATTTTTGCGCGAGTTGATTTCGAACGGAACAGATGCTACCCTAAAATTAAAGCATTTAACAAGTATTGGCGAAGCCAAAGTAGACTATGGCAACCCAATTATTGAAGTAAAAATCGACAAAGAAGGCAAGAAATTGCACATTATCGACCAAGGTTTGGGTATGACTGCTGATGAGGTGGAAAAATACATCAACCAAATTGCATTTTCTGGTGCCGAAGAATTCTTGGAAAAATACAAAGATTCCGCTAAAGATTCTGGAATAATTGGGCATTTTGGTCTAGGATTTTATTCTGCTTTTATGGTGGCTTCAAAAGTGGAAATCATTACTAAATCACATAAAGACGAACCGGCAGCACACTGGATTTGTGATGGAAGTCCAGAATTTAGTTTGGAAGCTTCAGACAAAACAACACGTGGAACAGAAATTATTTTACATATCGCCGAAGATTCTTTGGAATTTTTAGAAGACTACAAAATCAAGGAATTGTTGAATAGATATAATAAATTTATGCCTATTCCTATTAAATTCGGAACTAAAACAGAAACTTTACCTAAACCAGAAGATGCTCCGGAGGACTACAAACCTGAAACAATAGAAGTTGACAATATTATAAACAACCCAAATCCGGCTTGGAGCAAACAACCAACGGAATTAACGGATGAAGATTATAAAAGTTTCTACCACGAATTGTATCCGATGCAATTTGAAGAACCTTTATTTCATATTCATTTGAATGTGGATTATCCGTTCAATTTGACAGGGATTTTGTATTTTCCAAAATTAGGTTCCGATTTACAAATCCAAAAGGACAAGATACAATTGTACCAAAATCAGGTTTATGTAACCGATAATGTAGAAGGAATCGTTCCTGAATTCTTGACGATGTTAAAAGGGGTAATTGATTCACCAGACATTCCTTTGAATGTTTCGCGTTCTAGCTTGCAAGCCGATGCTGCGGTGAAGAAAATTTCAAACTACATCACCCGTAAAGTGGCTGATAAATTGAAATCCTTGTTTACTGAAAACCGTGAGGAATTCGAGAAAAAATGGAACGACATCAAAATCGTTTTGGAATACGGAATGCTTTCTGAAGACAAATTCTATGAAAAAGCAGGCGCTTTCGTCTTGTATCCAACCGTTAACGACAAATACTTTACTTTGGATGAATTGAAAGAAAATCTGAAGGAAACACAAACGGACAAAGACGGAAAATTAATTGTTTTGTATGCCGGAAATAAAGAAGCGCAACATTCTTATATTGAAATCGCCAAAGAAAAAGGATACGAAGTATTGCTTTTAGATTCGCCAATCATTCCGCATTTAATCCAAAAAATTGAAGGCGATAATCAAAATTTAACTTTCGTCAGAGTCGATTCAGATCATATTGACAATTTGATCAAAAAAGAAGAAACGGCTATTTCTAAACTATCTGATGAAGAAAAAGAAAGTTTGAAAACCGTTTTGGAAGGTTTGGTTCCAAAGCAAAAATATTCGGTTCAACTGGAAGCGATGGACAGTCAAGCGGCGCCTTTCATCATCACGCAACCGGAATTTATGCGTCGAATGAAAGAAATGAGTCAATCTGGTGGTGGCGGAATGTTCGGAATGGGAAACATGCCAGAAATGTATAATTTGGTGGTGAATACCAACTCGGAATTGGCTACCAATATTTTGAACACTCAAGACAAATCGGCTCAAGAAAGTTTGGTAAAACAAGCTTTAGACTTGGCTAAATTATCTCAAAACCTTTTGAAAGGCGAAGAACTTACCGCTTTTGTAAAGAGAAGTTTTGACTTGATAAAATAATACTACCCAGCCCTTCCGTAGGATGGAGATAGAACCTGTAAGTGAAAACTTGCAGGTTTTTTGTTTTAAAAAATGAATCTTGAATAACGAATGACAAATATTAAAAGTGAAATTTTAACCCTCAATACAAAATGATTTTATTAGAAGATACCGTTCAAAAAAATATTTAAAATTTCTACTGTTCAACCCGAGCTTATACTCTATTTTTGCAGTTCATCAAAAAAAATAATAATGGTTGCAATTTCTTTAACAGAATGTCTGGGCTATTTGGCCTCAATAGTAATCATGGTTTCTTTTTTAATGAAAAACTTGATTACGTTACGAATCATAAATTCAATTGGCGGGGTTTTATTCATCGTTTATGGCTTTCTCTTAGGGATGTCAATGCCCATAATACTTACAAATACCTTTGTAGTAGGAGTTAATATCTATTATTTGACCAAACATTATCGAAGGAATTGATTGAGTTTACCCTTCTTTTATTAGCTTAATTTATTATTTACAAATGGCATCCCTTTTTGCATCAGAACCGATACTCTTAAATTTGCCAGACGCAGAGATTCTCTATTATCCTCATTTTTTTCATCAAAAAGAGGCCGATGTTATTTTTGAGCAATTAGCAAATGAGATACCTTGGCAACAGGATGACATTCGAGTTTTTGGAAAAATTCATCCACAACCTCGACTGACCGCTTTATTCGGAAATGAAGGAATCACCTATTCCTATTCGAATATAAAAATGCAGCCGCATCCTTGGAGCCCACTTTTACAAAAAATAAAATCGCATATGGAAAATGTTAGCAATACCAATTTTACGACCGTTTTAATCAATCAGTATCGGGACGGAAAAGACAGTAACGGCTGGCACGCCGATGATGAAAAAGAATTAGGCGTAAATCCAATCATTGCTTCCGTTAGTTTTGGTGCCGAACGCACTTTTCAGTTGAAACACAATTCGGATAAAACCCAGAAAAAAAATATCATTCTGGAGCATGGTAGTTTATTGATAATGCGGGGAACAACGCAGCATTTCTGGAAACACCAAATTCCGAAAACGTCAAAAGCGATTGGTTCCCGAATAAATCTAACCTTTCGTGTTATCAAATAAAGCACTCCCCTAAAATTAATAAAACAGTAAAAAAAAATCTCTTTTATAAAAAGTAATTATTTTTTTTATTAATATTGGTATATATTTGGAAATCAATTAATCATTAATACCTATATCTGAATTAATTTTCACGGAATGAAAAAGAGTAATCGCAAAGAATTGACCTGGGAACAAACAGAAAAACTTGTTACATTTGCCCTAGAGGAAAAAAATCCTTTTGAAATCATTAAAAAAGAATTTGGTTTAGCCGAAAAAGAGGTGCTAGAAATCATGAAAAAGAAGATGCCTGCTGAAAAATTTGAAATGTGGAAAAAGAAAGCTGCCGCCAATAAACCAAAACCAAAACCGGTTAAGATTGATGATTTTGACGAAGATTTAGACGGCAAATATTATATAAAAAATAAATTAGACTAATGATAAACTCCTGAATTACGGGAGTTTTTTTTTATTGGCAAAAACCACATCACAAAACCTTATAAAAATCCAACCTTTATGACACCAATTCTAAAATAATTTCAAAATGAAAAAAATATTTTTCGCATTTGCGTTCGCATTAATGTTTTGGGGATGTAAAACAGCTAATATCGCCAGTAATACTCCAACAAAAAACGTGATTCAAGTGGACATCAATCTGGATAAAATAAAGGATGACAAGGTTATGGTTACCATAGATGCTCCTATAATTTCGACGAATGAAATCACGTATCACATTCCAAAAATGGTTCCAGGAACGTATTCAGAAGACAACTATGGCAAGTATATCGAGGGTTTAAAAGCGTATGACAAAAAAGGGAAATTATTGGATGTAAAAAAGACAGACGACAATTCGTGGACCATTTCGAAAGCCCAAAAATTAAGAAAAGTCACTTATTTGGTAAACGATACTTTTGATACCGAGAATGGCAAGGGTTTTGGAAAAGGGGACATTTTTTCACCTGCCGGTTCCAACATTGAGGCAGGTAAAAATATAATGCTGAATACGCATTGTTTTATTGGCTATTTCACGAATTATATGTCAACACCGTATAGAGTGAGCATTTCGCATCCTGCTGGACTTTGGGGAGCGACTTCAATGTTTGATCAAGATACTAGCACCACAAATGATGTGTTTGCTACCTCTCGTTATGCAGAATTGGTAGAAAATCCCATTATGTATTCCAAGCCGGACTATACCACATTTGTGGTTGATGATATGGAAATTCAAATCGCTGTATATTCCCCAAACGGAAAAGTGACTGCTGAAAGCATTACGCCGGAAATGAAAACAATGATGATTGCCCAAAAACACTTTTTGGGCAACATAAATACCACCAAAAAATACAGTGTCCTTATTTATTTAACGGATACACAAAAAAAAGATGCCACTGGATATGGTGCATTAGAACATCCTACGGCAACTACTGTCGTTATGCCAGAAATGATGGGTATAGAGCAACTAGCAAAGGAATTGAAAGATATCGTTTCACATGAATTTTTCCATATTGTGACCCCTCTAACCATCCACTCCCAAGAGATTCAAAATTTTGATTATACGAATCCCAAAATGTCCGAACATTTATGGATGTATGAAGGTGTCACGGAATATTTTGCCAATCTTTTCCAAATTAACCAAGGTTTGATTACTGAAGAGGAGTTTTACAATCGCATATCAGAAAAAATAGAACAAGCCAATACACTCAATGACACCATGCCGTTTACCACCATGAGCGCCAATGTATTGGTGCAACCGTACAAAGACCAATATTTAAATGTCTACCAAAAGGGAGCATTAATAGGGATGTGTCTGGACATTATTATTAGAGAAAATAGCAATGGAGAAAAAGGAATTCTTGACTTAATGCAAAAATTATCAAAAGAATATGGTGTTTCAAAAGCATTTAATGATGATGAACTTTTTGCAAAAATTACCCAATTAACCTATCCAGAAGTTGGTGATTTCTTGAAAACGTATGTTTCGGGATCTACTCCCATTCCTTATGCTCGTTTTTTAGAAAAAGTCGGGGTGGGAAAAATAATTAAAAAAATACCTTCTGATTTTTTCTTGAAAGGAAAAACCCCTTATATAAATGTCGATCGAAAAACCAAAGAAATTATCGTTAGCCCCTATAATGAGTTACCTGAATTTTACACCAATCTTGGCATCAAAGGAGGAGATATTTTATTGGCTATAAATGATGTCCCTTATTCCTTTGACAATATCTATGAAATGATAAACGCTAGTCAAAAATGGAAAGAAAATGATGCTATAACGGTAAAAATAAAACGGGAGGATAAAGAACAAATCCTAAAAGGTAGCGTGAAAATTCCTTATGAAGAAAAAGAAGGACTCGAAGCAACCAAAGCCGAAAAATCAGCTATCAGAGA
>CANHNG010000003.1 GCA_947461915.1 Flavobacteriaceae bacterium | reverse complement strand
CGAAAAACAAAAATAATAAAAAAATAAATACATCCGACAAAAAATAAAATTATTTTGGATTATTGTAGACCATAGCATATTTAACAAAATGATTGTGCTATAAACTGAGCTAAATTGATAAAAATCGCTACTAAATTGGCTCTAACGATTTATATTGACGACCTATTTTTATCCAATAAACGATCCGAAATCATAAAAAAGGCTGTCCTTTCGGACAGCCTCTCTTACAAAAAACAATTACTATGAAAAATTTTATTGCTTTATCACTCGAAGTGTTTTAACTTGCGAACCCCTGTTTACAATTACATTGTAAATTCCGGATGCATAGTTCCTACCTACTTGAAGGAAATTAGAATTTACTTGACGGTTTTCAATCAAACGTCCTGTCATATCGTACACCTGAACATTTGTAGCCCCTTTACTTGATGATTGTACCTCAAGAGTGAACTCAGATGAAGATGGGTTTGGATACGCGATTACGTTGAACTCGTCAGCGATTGTATTGCTTGCTTCTCTACAAGTATTTACTTTTTTGATAGTAAGTGTTTTAGCAGCAAGACTAGTACCCGTTCCGTTAGAACCTACAACACTAATGGTAAGTGTAGCGGTTGTTACAGCTTCCACATTAATAACAATTGAATTGGTGCCTTGTCCACTTGTAATTGAAGCTTCACTTCCTCCAACAGCCCAAGTATTTGATACTCCAAATACACTTGGCACCTGTACAGTTATAGTAGTAACGCTACAAGCAGGGTTATATGTTGGTACTGCGAATGCAGGAGTCGTAATAGATCCCGGAGTCGCTGGTGCTGCACTTGTAAATTTAAAAGTTCTAGCTAAAGACCTACCGGCACCGTTTACCGCATAAACGCTTATTGGAAGTTCTAAAACTCCTAATGCAACACCTTCAAAATCTACCGTTATTATATTGGAAATACTAGAAATTGTAGTTACTCCATTTACTGTTTCAGAAGTTGTGCCATAAGAATTGACTCCCGAAGGAAATACCCATTCGTATGAAGTAGCAGTTGCTCCTTGCACGGTTATAGGTGTAGCCACCAATGTCAAGGCTGTTGATTTACCCACATATGGACTAACTTTCGTGATTTTATCAGCAGTCGCAACTGGGAGAGTTATGGCATTACTAGCTAAAGCAGTAAGCACCAAAGCTGCTGGTGCTGTTGGTAGGGCTCTGGCTAAATTTAGGGTTCTAGCAGCGGTAGATGTTCCACAACCACCTACTGATTTAACCACAATTGGTAAGAATCCTATTCCAGAAGCAACACCTGCAAAATCTACAGTAATTACATTAGAAGTACCACCCTCTAATTGAGTTACACCATCAGGTAATGTCCATGCATAGCTTGCTGCTGTAGGAGCTTCTACTGCAGTCAAAGTAAATTCAGTGCTAGTTCCCATATAAGGTCCTACTTTAGTGATTTTAGTAAGTGTGCTTAGTGCAGTAGGAACACCAGCTAGATTAAATGATGGCGTAGTATCTGAACTTGTCATCACTAAGGCTGTTGAAGCAGTTGGTAATTTAGATGTCAAAACAAGTGATCTTGCCGCAGCAGAAACGCAAGTGTTTGAATTTACGGCTCTAGCAGCTATTGTTCCCACACCTCCCGTTAATATGCTTGTGCTTGCGCCAAGAAAATCCACGGTGATGCTATTGTCCGTGGCACTCTCATCTTCTATTATGTTTGCCCCTGTTGGAACAGTCCAGTTAAAAGTAATACCAGGTGATGCAGGCACAGTATAGATTACCGTATTAGTTGTACCTATGTATTTACAGATTACAGCATCAGATGTTGTTATAGTTCCTGGTGTAGCCGGCAAGGCTATTATATTTACAGTTATTGGAGTTCTTGCACTTTCTAATCCGGTTGATCCTAATTTTTGGGATACCCAATAGGTTTTAGCCACAGCAGAAGTGACTATAGGCGCAGCAGATAAGGGAGTAACAATTGTTTCGGTAGCATACCATTTCAAAGTATACCCTGAAATTGGAGTAGCTGTTAATTGAACAGATGCCTGTCCTTTACATAGATTCAAAGGAGAATTGACAGCAGGGGGCGGCGGAGTAAAACCTTCATCAATAAGGCCATTACAATTGTCATCAATTCCGTTGGCAACTTCTGATGCTGAAGAAATGAAATTGTCATCACAATCTGTGTTATTCGTTGCATAGCCTGCAGGTGCTGTGGCCTCACATAATTGGACTGCTGTAGTGGATCCGTAACCATCTCCGTCCGCATCCACAAAATAAGAATAGCCACTTGTAAGAGATACAACAACGGATTGTCGTGTACTTTCACAACCATTCAAAGTTTGGGATACATAATAGGTTCGGGCAGTTAAGGCCGTATTCGTTTCCAAGGAAGCACCTCCAGTAAGAACACTATACCATTTTAAGGATTCTCCCGTTGCTGCTAAAGTGGCTATAGTGGGGGAAGACAAAACACAAAAACTTTGCGCAATTGCAGTTGGGGCAGCGGTACTATTTCTAGTTACTGCAACCGATGTTCTAGCACTTTCACAACTATTCAACGTTTGCGAAACATAATAAGTCCCCGAAGCTAAAGTGGTGGTGGTTGCCAAAGCAGTTCCGCCTGTAATAGTGGGATACCATTTCAACGCTACTCCATCGGCACCCAAATCAGCAACTGTTCCCGAATTACAAAAAATTTGTGCACTTGCCGAGGGAGCCGAAGTTGTATTTACCGTTACCAAAACCGATGTTCTGGCACTCTCACAACCATTCAACGTTTGCGAAACATAATAAGTCCCAGAAGCTAAATTGGTAGTTGTTGCCAAAGTACTTCCGCCCGTAATATCGACATACCAATGCAAAGCCGTGCCTGTGGCAATCAAATTAGCAACCTTACCTGAATTACAAAAAACTTGCGTACTTGCCGATGGAGCCGAAGTCTTATTTACCGTCACCAAAACCGATGTTCTAGCACTTTCACAACCATTCAACGTTTGTGAAAGATAATAAGTTCCTGAAGTCAAAGCTGAAGTTGTTGCCAAAGCAACTCCTCCAGTGGCGGCTGAATACCATTGCAAATTTGTCCCCGTGGCGACCAAATCAGCAACTGTGCCCGAATTACAAAAAACTTGCGCACTTGCAGATGGAGCCGAAGTCGTATTTACCGTCACCAAAACCGATATCCTGGCACTCTCACAACCATTCAACGTTTGCGAAACATAATAAATCCCAGAAGCTAAAACGGTAGGTGTTGCCAAAGCACTTTCGCCCGTAAGAGCGACATACCACTGCAAAGCAGTACCTATGGCAACCAAATTAGCAACCGTGCCTGAATTACAAAAAAGTTGAGCACTCGCCAATGGAGCCGAAGTCGTATTTACCGTCACTAGGATTGATTCTCTGGCACTCTCACAACCATTCAAAGTTTGCGAAAGATAATAAGTTCCTGAAGTCAAAGCTGAAGTTGTTGCCAAAGCAACTCCTCCAGTGGCGGCTGAATACCATTGCAAATTTGTCCCCGTGGCGACCAAATCAGCAACTGTGCCCAAATTACAAAAAACTTGCGCACTTGCCAGTGGGGATTCCGTGGTGTTAACCGTTACGGTAACTGCTGTTCTTGAGCTTTCGACTCCACTTATCGTTTGCGAAACATAGTAGGTTGCCGTAACCAAAATTGTACTTGTCGCTAATGCAGTCCCGCCTATTTCATTTGCATACCATTTCAATAACGTGCCTGTGGCAACCAAATTTGCAACGCTTGGATTTAGAGAGTCACAAAAATTTTGATTATTTGCAGTTGGCGGTGGCGTGACAGAAACAATAGCTGCGCCCTGGTAAGCGCCACGATTCGGAATGGTACTAGAGGAAACGCTATTGCCATAAAAATCAAATCCGCCATTAGTAGCAATTAATTTTCCACTAGAAAGTGCTGGTGATCCACTTTGTAATTTATAGCCTTCCAAAAGTGAATTAATGCCTACGGTTCCAGCTCCAGGACTCACAAATAAAGGATTAGAGGTTAACTTGTTTATATCCGAAGGTTCGTCAGACGCATGAGTGCCGTAAAAAGTATTGTTTTGGATAGTTCTAGTTTGAATTCCGGTTCCCGAACCAAAAGCATAGCCACCATTTCCTAAATTGTAAATAATATTATTATAAAAATTATAAGTGTGATTGTTGCCTGAATTTTCATGAATGATATTTGGACTTAGACCTGATTTTATATAAAAAATATTGTTGTAGATTTCGTTTCCGGCTGAGGAATAATTAAGGAAAATAAGGTCTCCCTTATCATTCTGACTTATATTGTACCTCAAGGTACAACCGACATCCTCCGGATCAGGAATTCCTGATGTATTATTGCTCAGACTTCGGGTATTGCAACCCCAGTAAATCCCTTCGGAGTTATCGTGGCTGTAACTGTACTGAAAAATAATCCCTACGCTTCCGTAATCCGGATCATACATACTGCCGTCAATTGTTCCCGGATCAACCGTTTGGGTGGTGGCTCTATTGTAATATCCCTCGTTGTATTGAAATACAGTACCTTTTGCCCGAGCCGAAAACATAGTGTTTCCTGTAGTCCCTAAAGCAGTTTCATAACAGGTATTGTGTTCAATCAGTCCTGTTTCGTCGGTACAACGAATAATCATGGCATTCTTGCCTATATGATGAATGGTATTGTTGCTCACTTTTATATTGGTAAATTTTCTGGCAGTCCATAGTGTCAATTCCGTGTCTCCAGGGTAGTACACATTATCTTCATTATCAAAAGCCAATCCTACATTTTCAGAATAACTTATGGTGCATCCGTCAATCAGCACGTCATTAAATCTGGAATTGTTTCCTGTTGTTTCATCAAGTACCGTAAAATAGATCCCTCCTGTCCGTTTTGGTATGGCACCGTTTACAGTTGTCGAACCATTGCCCAACTGTCCTTTGATGTGGTGGATGTATAGATTCTTTAAATAGATGTGATTAGCAACAGCCGTTGTTCCTGATCCTTTGTTTTTAAGGGCAACCATTACGCCGCGTCGGTCTGCACCTAGCGGGTTATTGGTAAGCGTCCCGTCTGAAATTCCAGTAAAAAACATATTCTCAGGATAAGATAAATTGGTTAAATTACAATAGTAGGAAAATGTTACGCTACCACTTACAGCAGTACCTGAAGTGTGTATAGGAGTTCCACCTGAAGCAGGCGAGGTTCCCGCAACGGTAACTTTGTAGGCATAAATTCCGTTATACACAATTTGATTGACGGTATATGCTGTACTATTTGCATACACCAATAATGTCGGATAATTAGTGATTTCTAAATTATTGATTTCAATATACTGTTGGTTGTATAAATAAACAACTCCTTGATCTGTGGTGGTGAGTCCATTCCCGTTTAAAATGGGTTTAGCTCCCGTACCGTATTGATCCACAATAATGGGACTAGCTGCAGAACCTGAACCAGAAAACTTTAGTTGTTCACCGTTCCATACGCTTCCGCATTTTAAATAAATCTTGTCCCCTGCCACCAAAGTTTTTGAATTTACTTTGGTCACGCTCTTCCATGGGGTGGTTATTGCAGTCCCATTGTTTGAATCTAAACCAGCTACGGAATCAATATAATAAGTGGCTCCTAGAGCCGTATTGGTAGTCAAAAAAATCAGGAATAGAATACTAATTCCATATTTTTTTGATTGACCATTGTATAAGATCGAAAGTAGTTTATTTTTCATAGGTTTTATTATTGTGCCATAGCGTATAAGGTCCCACAGCGAATTTAGAGGAAAAATTTAAGAAATAAGGGGTATTCAAATGCTTTTTTATTACTATTTGTATATTGTAATTAAAGGGATAGTCTTTAAAGACTATCCCTTTTTTTTAATTACTGACTGATTAAACTATTGCTTAATCACTCGTAGTGTTTTCACGCTTGCTCCTTGGTTTACAATTACATTGTAAATCCCTTTAGCATAGTTAGACCCTATTTGAGCATCAGAGCTCATCTGACGTTGTTCGATTGAACGACCCAACATGTCATACACCTGTACTCCAAATGATTTTCCGTTACTAGATTTAACTCTGAATCCTTCCGCAGCTGGATTTGGATAGGCCACCGCGCTGAATTTTTCAGTAGCAGTTGCTGCTTCTGGTGCGATTCTAGTAGGTGCTGAACAAGCAGTACCTATTTTGATTATATAATCTTTATAAATAGGTCCTGTAGCAGTATAAGCAATTGCTCTAATGGTAATCGTAGATTTAGCTGCAACAGATCCCCCCAAAGCTGAAAGATCAATAGTAGCTACGTTGCTGCCTGGTTCATGTGATGCAATTGTTGGCAAACCTGCTGTACCAGCAGTTACCTCAAAATTATTCTCAACACCAAACACTGCCGGTACACTTATAGTAACCGTACCACAACTAGGGCTGTAGGCAAGGAATTTAGTTCCTGAAAGCGATGTATTAGTACCCGCATAAATAGCAGCTGGTGCTTTTGGCAACGCGCTAGTACAAGCCAAGTCTTTAGAAGCCAATGAAGCTCCATTACCGTTCACTCCAAACACTCTAAAAGTGAATGCAGTTTCAGTACCAACACTAGCTAAATTTATACTAATAACTTTAGAAGTACTAGTATACGTATTAGCTTGACCCTCTACAGCAGTAGCAGTACCACCAACAACTGTTGCAGCTGCTGGCAATACCCATTTGTATGAGGTAGCCTCTGAACCTGCTGTTGTATTAGGCGTAGCAGTCAAAGTCAAGGTTCTTGTTTTCAATGAACCAGTGTAGCTGTCTAATTTCTTAAGTACTATTGGAAGAACTGCTGGAATAGCAGTAGCATCAGCAAGAGTAGCATCGGTAAGAACTATTCCTTTAGGTGTTCCTGCCTCTGCTCTAGCAACGCTTAACGTTTTAGAACTAGAACCACAACCAGCAACTGAAGTTGCAGTAAATGCAAGAGCTGTATTAGATGCTTGAACTCCTCCTAGATTAAATGTTAACACTGTTGAAGTAGTTGTATAAGGAGTAGTATAAAGAGTTGTACTACCTCCTACAGATGTAGCTCCTGTTACATCACTTACACCTTCTGGTAAAGTAAAATCATAGTGATCAGCTGTTAAGCTAGGATCGGTAACTGTCAATGTAAGTATTTTAGAAGCATCTCCTACAAAGTTACCCGCTTTTTTAACTGCAACACCATTAATAGTAAGCGCTACTGTTTTAGGAGCCGTTGGCGCTTTGGTAGTCAAAGCCAATGCTTTTGGTTTTCCTGATGGACATCCTAAGGCATTATTAGAATCAACGGTTACTGAACCGATAGCTCCCGCTGTGGCGCTTACATTTTTAAAACTGATAAGAGCCGTGGCACCATCATTTGTTATTACCGCTCCTAATGGGGCAGTCCAGGTGTAAGAAGAAGCTCCTGTAACTGGTGCAGTGGTGAACGTTACTAAATTATCAGTACCAATATATTTACAGATTAATTTAGCCTCTGTCGATGCTATTGTAGTTGGCGCAACAAGAGCCGTCAAGTTTACCACTACAGGTACTCTTGGACTTTCTACAACACCTATCATTTCCGTCACCCAGTACGTTGTACCTGAAACTAATTTGGTAGTAGCTGCAACTAATGGAGCTGTTGTTTTTGCAAGGTTATCTTTATAGAATTTCAAACTAGTATTTCCAATAGCATCCGCTACAAATTTTCCGGCACATAATGCCATAGGACTTGTTGGGATTTGAGTGGTCGTAATGGTTAAATCTAACTTCTCTGTCACACAATTGGTCGTAGTCCCTGTTTTGGTACCACTTGTGGTATAAGTTTCTCCATTATTAGCCCAAGTATAGGTGTTAAATGCAGAAACCGTAGTCGTGTTGTTTGTAGCTGGCGTCAATGTCAAAGTCAATGTGGCGGTGTTACATCCTACAACGTATGGATACGTTCCTGAAGCAGTATATGATTGACTGTTTAATGGCCAAGTATAAGAACTTCCACAAGCCGATACGGACTCACTACCTGTTGTAGTGTTTGGCGTTAAGGTCAAAGTTAACGTAGCAGTGTTACATCCTACGACATAATCATAGTTTCCTGAAGCAGAATACGACTGACCGTTTAATGGCCAAGTGTATGACGTACCACATGCTGATACTGTTTCACTTCCTGTTGTTGTACTAGAAGTTATCGTAACCCCAACTGATGTTCTTGCACTCTCCACCCCGTCAATAGTTTGGGAAACATAATACGTTCCTGAAGCTAATGCCAAATCTGAAGCTAAAACACTTCCTCCAGTTTCAGCAGCATACCATTTTGGAGCTGTAGCACTAGTAGAACCACTTAGGCTCGCAATGGTAGGATTTGCCGAACTACAAAAAGAAGCCGGCTCAGCAGCTGGTGCACTAACATATTCTCCAATGGCAAAATCACCAAAACTTGAAATACCAGTCACTGTAACAGCGCTGTCAGTTATAGTTCCTGAAGTTGTTAAATAGGACCATGTGTCAGCACTATACAAACCTACTCTATAATTGGCTGGTGCAGTATTAGCATCATTGTCCCCAATTGCATACCCAAAAGCAGCATCATACGTTCCGAAATCAGCTAATGAATCATTAGTCAAAGTCCAAGTTCTGTTTACACTTTTTGCACCGTTAAGATAGGAACTCGCAACAAGAGCGTGATCTCCTGAAGCAGTTGAAGCCGAAAGACCTCCTGCTGCTGAAGTGTTACCTGAGAAAGTCAACGCTAAAGGAATATAAGTAGTGGCATCTCCTATAGCATACGTATATGAAGGACTAGCCCCTGAAGCGGTTAATTTTTTTAAATTACCAATTACCCATCCTGTTCCAGCTCCGGAAATGCTTCCTGAAGTTGCTATTGCCAAGGTGTTGGTTCCTGTGGTAATTTTACCTGCAGTAAAAGTAAGCGCACCATTTACGGTAGCATTCCCACTTAATTCAGCGCCATAAGTGTTATTAAGGACAATATTATTATACGTACCATCCACAATTTTCTGACCATAAGCACCAGAACCATAATTGTATTTTACGGTTCCTAACCATGTTCTGGAAGGTAGAATAGCTGCCTGAGCAATAGGTTCATTTACTTCAAGTACGTCATGGGCATTATAAGCCGCACACGTAGTTTCAACAATAGTTGCTGCTTCATCAGTAAGCGTACCCGGAGCTGTTACGTTTAAAATCGCATTCCCCATTTTTAAAGTGTGGGCACCCATACTCAAACTTCCTGTAGAAAGTACCGAAATTTGTCTTGTAAAAAACCCTTGACCCGCAGCAAATACTGTAGTACCCGCTGAAGAATAGTCTAAATCCCCAGATAAAGCATAACTTCCAATCACATAAAAATTCGTTTTGGTTAGGTTACTTCCCGAAGCCGAATAGGCAATTGTTTTACCCGTTCCGGATAAGTTGATATGAAATGCTTGAACAGAACCATTAGATGAAGTCACCCCACTGTTTACAATTCCACCAGTTCCCGAAACATCCAAATTACCGTTAAGGGTTAATGTTCTGGCAGAACCTCCTGTGTTAAGGTTAAATATACCGGTTCCTGAAACCGTAACATTCCCGGTAATGGTAGATGAATTCGTTTTAAACTCTCCACCCGTCACGGTAACATTTCCTGAAATGGTTGAAGCAGAGGTACCTGCCAACACAAAGGACCCACCCGTTACGGTAACATTACCTGTAACATTAGCAGCACCTCCAGACGGAGCATGGCTAAAAGTACCTCCACTAACAAGGATATTATTTCCATAAGTAGCTAGTGTTGAAGTAATAGTCGCTTGAAATTCTAATGTTGAACTCGCGTCTAATGTTCCTAAGTTTGCTGGTAAGAAAGAAGTATTGGCTACCACCAATATATTAGACCCTGAACTAGCGCTCGACAAATCGACTGGACCGCCAATAATGTTGGCTCCACTTGTGATGGTTAGCGCTACAGCAGGTGAGGATGGAGAACCCACAATAATTCTAGAACCAGTACCGCTAACCGTCCAAGGGACATCTGTCGCAACAGCCGAGGTATTTTTAATCGTGAAATATTGATAATTGCCTGTAAAGTTTAAAGGATGATTCCCTGAGCCGTCGCTGGCGTCTCCCCAATTATTAACATCAGCCAATGATCCTGAACCCACATACGAATAATTTGCCGTGACAAACCCGCTACACACCACACTCTGAGTTACAGCATCGGTAGAAGTAATGTTCATATACCTATTCATGTACGTCCCCGAGACTTTTCCAGCAGCAAGCCTAGCATACAAAGTAGTGGATGCTACTGTTCCTGCAGTAGGAGTCAATGAAATTGGTGTTGTTGAAAAAGAGGCATTATCTGAAGAAATTTCATAATCCGTTGCCGGTGTCACCACAAGATCGGCCGTAAGATTTGTTCCTGCTACCACAAACGATTTAGAAATAGAAGGTCCTGCTCCAGCAATGTAATTAAAATTACTCAAGGTTCCAGGAGTTGGAGCCGTGATCACTGGTGCAACATTAACCTCGGTGGTACCTGTAATCACCGGAGGTGAAATTTTTAAATTAGCCGATGAACTATTACTGGCATTATTTCTCCAAACAACCACCCTTAATATAAAAGAGTTGGTCGCCGCGATAGTGGCGGCGGGAACGGTAAAAGTAAAAGTTCCAGCACAAGTGGCAGGAGCAGTAGCAGAAGTTCCATAGTTAGACGCTGTTGGACTAGCATTGGCTGAAGGCGCAGTAAATGATCCAGAAGTAGTAGGAGCCGCGAGACCCGTAAAAGATGATCCTCCGTTTACCGAATATCCAGCAGCGACTACAACATTTGTTACATTAGTAACTTGCTCAACAGTAAACGTAAAACTATTGGTTGTCATTTTATAACCCGCATTAGGCACTATCTTATATTCAATATAAGGAGCGGCTGGAGAAGTCGAACCCACTGAATTATAGGATGAAGCACAAGAAGTTGCTGCCCTACCCGAAAGACCAGTTCCATTAAGAAACCCGGTTGTTGTTGTAGCGGAGGCAAAGGTAACCGTCCCAAGTGTTCCAGTAGTGTAGGAAGCCGCATTTGCGGATACATTACTACTACCATCACCCGTTACTGAAGCAGCTGTCCCACTGGTAAAGGGCCAGGTGGCCGAAAAGGCCTGGGCATTCATGCTATTACTGCCAAAAAACAGCAATAGGACGACCAATAAGACACCTAGTGTCTTACCATCGTACATTTTTTGTAGATTTTTTTTCATCTAATTTAAAAATAAAGGTTTTTGAAAATAGTTAATAAATGTTTGTACCATTCGTGTACGATAACGTTTTTTGAATAAAAAAAACGTGTACGTACACGAATAGAAAACAAACGTAATAAAATTATTTGTAATAGAAAAATAAAAATAATGGAAATCCATAAAAAAGTTGTTAACATTTTCAAGATGTCCCTAAAATATGGGGACAAAATTTTTATATCCACAATAAAAAATGAGAAAAAAACACATGCTGCAATTGTGTGTTCAGCAAAATGAGAAAAAAACCGTGTTTTGCCATTTCGTGCAACGGGCAAAATCGCATCTGCTGCTCGAATAATGTGATTTACTTTGTTCGTTAGCTTTGCCAGAGTCAGCGGCCTCGAAATGATTAAAACAACCTCGGTTCAATTCAATGAATTTAAAATTTGTTTGGTTTTAAAATTAACGAATCGTAAATAGGTGCCGAAATCTGAAATACAGCTTTGAGGAATTTGGAATGGGGAAAAATTAAAAAAGGCTTTCACGGCAATTTTGTTACCATGAAAGCCCAATCACTTGAATTATGAAATTTTAATTAAACCGTTGTATGCGGTTTTAAACGACTACCGCTTTTACGGCACACTGATTTTTTGGGTAAACACTGCACCCTCATTTTTCATCGATACAATATACACGCCCCTATTCAAGGCCACAATAGGGTGTATCGTTATTTCATTATTGACAACCCCAGTAGTCAATTTGTATATTGATTGGCCAATTAAATTACATATTTCAACAGTTACAGCACCGCTTATTTGGTCAGGTACTGCAATGGTGAATTGGTTGTTCCGAACCGGATTTGGATAAATATGGAGCATATTGATTTTCCAGTCGGCTAATCCCAACGTGATTCCAGATCCTTGATAGGCTCCCCTATTGGGTGCTGTTAGGGTATTTACAAGATTGCCGAAAAAATCTTGACTCCCGTTAGGGTTGATAATTTTTCCGTTGGCAAGCGCCGGAGAAGCTGATTGTAATTTATATCCCTCTAGAAGCACATTCGTAATACCCGCAGTCACACCTGTTGTGACTTTTCCTGGATTCACAAACAAGGGATCCGAAGTAAGAGTTTGTGTATCTACAATTTGTGAAGGAACAGTAACACCATAAAAAACATTGTTTTTAAAATTCCGCGTTTGCACCCCTGTACCGGAACCCCATGCAAAAGTGGCGCTTCCCGCATCGTAAATAATATTGTTGTAAAAATTATAGGTATGGTTATTTCCACCGTTTTCATGAATGATTTTAGAACTCAATCCTGATTTTATGTAAAAAACATTGTTGTAAATTTCATTTCCCGCGGAGGAATAGTTGAAATATACAAGATCTCCCAAATCATTTTGGCTGATGTTATATCGTAAAGTACAACCTACATCCTCTGGATCAGGAATTCCAGTCGTATTGTTATTTGAACCGCGCGTGTTGCACCCCCAATAAATTCCTTGACAATTATCATGGCTGTAACTGTATTGAAAAATAACGCCTACACTGCCAAAATCAGGATCGTACATACTGCCGTCAATGTTTCCTGGGTCTACATTTTGTGTGGTTGCTCTGTTATAGTATCCTTCATTATACTGGAAAACGGTTCCTTTAGCTCGTGCCGTAAACATGGTGTTCCCGGTGGTTCCCACAGCAGTTTCATAACAAACGTTGCGTTCTATTAAACCCGTTTCATCCGTACATCTTATAATCATGGCATTCTTGCCAATGTGGTGTATGATATTGTTTTTCACTAATATATTGGTAAACTTTCTGGCAGTCCATAGGGCTAGTTCAGTGCCTCCTGGGTAATACACATTGTCTTCGTTATCGAAAGCCAATCCTGTATTTTCGCAATAATTTATTGCACAATTGTCAATCAACACATCATTAAATCTGGAATTGTTTCCCGTCGTTTCATCAAGTACCACAAAATATATCCCTCCCGTCCTTTTTGGAATGGCTCCATTAACAGCCGTAGAACCATTACCCAGCTGTCCTTTGATATGGTGAATGTTTAAATTTTTTAAATAGATATGATTGGCAACTGCAGTAGTACCTGTTCCTTTATTCATAAGTGCCACCATCACTCCACGTCTATCGGCACCATAAGGATTTTTATTGGTTCCTGATGTGGTATATAAACCCACGAAGAAAATACTATTCGGGTTGGTAGAAGGAGATAAAACCGGATAGTTCGTAATCTCTAAATTGTTGATTTCTATGTATTCTTGATTATATAAATAAACTACGCCTTGCCCTACTAGACCATCCCCGTTGATTCTTGGCTTTACCCCTGTTCCGTATTGATCCACAACAATGGGATAAGCTGCTGTTCCAGAACCTCCAAATTTCAATTGTTGGCCGTTCCAAACGCTGCCACATTTCAAATATATCTTTGTGCCCAAAGAGAAAGACATTCCGTTAATTCGGGATACGTTTTTATAAGGAGTAGCTTGTGATGTACCGTTATTAGTATCTACTCCAGCAACAGAATCAATATAGTAGTCGATTGCAGATGCCTGATGAACTGAAATTAACATCAATACGGCCACTATAAATTGGAACAAGGCTCTGTTTTGGGACTTTTTTTGGTAATTTGATTTCATAAATTAAGCATTAAAAATTTATATTTTTGGAATTCTGGTGAAGATTTTGTATCGTGTTCGTACACGAAAAAACAAATTAATAAAAAATAATTCACAATTGCACTATACAATCCGTTAAATTAAGTTAAAAAAAAATTGATTTTGTGTCTCGAAAAAAGTGATGCAAACAAACATTGAAGTTATTTTATCTAAAAAAGCTCGGGGTTTTGATAGCTATTGCCCATAATTTCTATATTTTCTTTCACAAAATAATCTGTTATGCTTACGTAACCGGATCCGTTTCTTGAAATAGAAGTGTCCACACACCAGCAACCCAATCGATCCACATACTCTACTTTGTAATATGGTATATTACCGTTTTCTTCGTCCTCAATCTCAAAATCACATAAAAAATCCCCTTCGTAAATTTCTTTTCCATTTCTATCATAAAGGCCTGTAAATTGTTCCATTTCACAGTCTCCATAATGAAGCAAAAAAGAGGGTGATTTTTTTAAATCAACCGCATCGTGATAGTCAAAATCAGCATCCGGTTTATAAAAAGTCCTGAATTTTATAGTTCTCATCATTTAAAATTGGTCTGTTATAGAATTTTTATCTGCAAAAGCAGCATTAAATTGTGTCAGAAAATCGGGAATTGTTTAAAATTGAATTAATGTTTTCATTAGATTTTAATGACTCCCTTATTTTGTGTTATAGTCATAATTCACCATGATACCCCAACTTTCATTCAGTCTTTGTTCGCTATAATCGGCATCAAAATTAATACTGTGAATTTTGGCCCCATTGCTTAAATGAAATTTAGCCACTGACCCTTCCCAAGATTCTAAATATTTGCGAACCGAAGATTCGCTTGGCCTTCTTTTAATATGTTCCCTCATTGAAGGTATTGGACTTAGGGTAAAGAAATTTTTAATCCCTAATGCACGGCAATGTTCAATTAAATCCTTAATCGCGGTTGTCCCCGCTCCTTTCAAAGTGGCTTCTGGCAAACGAAAAATAGAATAAAAAATAGCATACGTAATGTCGAATTTGCTTTTATAGCCATCATCGTTTAATACCTCCATCATATTTCTTGGCAGTCTATTGCCAATTCTCACACAAACCATAAATTGCGGCACACCCTCATGTAGAAAGACAAAAACAGTTCGGTCTCCAGTTATCCTTTTAGCGATGGATATATTGGGGTGTACCGGGTCATTTTTTATTAATTCTAGCCATTCCTCATTAAACCCCTCTTGGCCATATTGCAGTATCATTATAGTGTGTGTGTTATTAAAAATTATGCTTTTTTGCTTTTTGTTGGTTGATTGAATTGGCTTTATGCTTTTGGCAGTAAATGTTTTTGAACTTTTCCCAAAGCCGTTCTGGGCAGACTCTCTACCGAAATGAATTTTCTTGGAATTTTAAAAGACGCAAAAGTCTTTTTGCACAATTCCTCAATTACGATGGCATCATAATTATCGGAAGGGACGATATAAGCCACCGGCATCTCCCCTCTTGTTTCATGTGGAATCCCAACAACAACTGCCTCGGCAATTCCTATTTGTTCTAACAAAAATTCTTCAATTTCTCGGGGATAAATATTAAATCCACCACTGATAATCAAATCACTTTTTCGGCCTCTTAAGGTAAAATAACCGTCTTCGGAAATAACGCCCATATCACCGGTTTTAAAATATCCATCCACAAAGGAATCTATAGTGGCTTGATCTCTTTTCCAATAGCCTGCAAAAACATTGGGGCCTTTTACACACACTTCTCCTTCTTCGTCGATTGCTGCCACTTCTCCATCCGGCAAGAGAATTTTTGCTGATATCCCCGGCAAAGGAAATCCCACCGTTCCCGGTCTTCGTTCGCCACTATACGGATTACTGATGTTCATTAATGTTTCCGTCATTCCATAACGTTCTAGAATTACGTGGCCATATTTAGTTTCAAAATCTTCCATTACCTGAGGAGGCAATGGTGCAGAACCACAGGCGAACAATCGCATGTTGGATCCTATTTTTTGGGCAATGTCATTGGGTTGTTCCAGCAAGCGGATGTAAATTGTTGGCACTCCAAAGAACAAGCTAGGTTTAAAATCCAGGAATTCGTTCGCCGCTTTTTGGTGTTCGAATCTTACCAATAAACGCATGGTACATCCACTCATTAACCAGCAATGAATTCCATTCGCAAGAGAATGAACATGAAATAAAGGAAGTGCCAGCAGAAAACGATCGTTTTCGGTTATTTGCCAACTGCATACTAAATTTAACCCATTGGAGATAAAATTATTATGTGTCAGAATCGCTCCTTTCGATGCCCCAGTAGTACCACTAGTATACACCAAGGCTGCAGGACTATCACCGGTGGTTCTAATTTTTACGGCAGCATCACTTTGACTTTTTAATTCTTGAATCAAATCAGTCAATTGCAATGCCGGAAAACCTCCTGGAACTGCAACATCCGCTATTAATAGTTTTGGATCGGCATCCCCTAGGATATGGGTAATTTCTCTTTCTTTGTATAAGATATTAACGGGTACGAATATAATTCCCGTTTTGGCACAAGCCAAATACAAGTCAATCATCTCGACGCAATTCTCTAAGTAAATACAGATACGATCTCCGGCAACAAGCCCTTTTGAAAGCAAGAGATTGGCCATTCTATTGCTTCTTAGATTGATTTCCCCGAACGTATAGCTGACGCTCCCAAATTCTATAGCAATTTTATCTTTTCGCTCTACTAATGATAAATTAAAAATCTGTATTAAGTTCATTATCTAATTATAATTTAAAAATATTATACGTTATTTTTGTAAGTGCTCGTTATTAATTCTAATTGAAATAGCGCATACTATCAATGCAAATATCCCCAAGGAAATAAAAGCAGAGGAGAAATTTCCTGCCCAATCTGCAATTTTACCAACTAATGGAGCTGCTGCCAATATAAATACAATTCCAAGCATGTTAACAAGACCCATTGCTGCTCCAGCTCTCCCCGGAAATAAGTTAGCAGCTCTATTAAACAATCCTGCATAAGGCAATCCGCAGCCTATTCCCAATAATACAATTGCTATAATATCAATGTAAAGAAATGGGGTGAAATAAGCTAATATAAAACATCCGGTTGCATTTAGAAGCAAACTAATAATCAATAATTTTCGAACTCCAATTTGCGAAACTAATTTGCCTCCCCAAGGTCTTGTGAAAATTCCCAGCAATAAAACCAAAGAAGCAATAAATGGGATTATTAATTTATTCTCAAATTCAAAATTTTCTTTTAACATTTCTGTAATCCATGATCCAATTACGATTACTAAACCAAAAGAAGCCATTTGAACCAATCCTAATAAATACAATTGTCCATTTGAAAGCATTGTTAATAGTGAACTGTGAGGATGATCTTTTGCATGAGGTTTTGGTGCAAAAACAAATACAGTCAGCAACGTTATAAAAGCTACTGCCGAAGTGGAAATAAATGCAGGTGACCAACTGTCAAAAATTCGTGCTATTTGTGGCACTGCGAAAATTACAAAACCAGAACCCAAAAGTACACTTGCTCCGTAATACCCCTGATAAATAAATAATTTTTCTAAAGGAATAGATTGATAGATATACCTTGCTCCAGAAACAAAGCTAACTCCAGTCCCAAAACCAACAAAAAATTTCCAAAGTAATAATTGATTGTAACTATCAGAAAAAGATATTCCAAAATTGCCAATACAGACAATTGTCAATGCAAAACACAACACTTTTTTTGGACCAAATTTATCTGCCAAATGCCCCCCAGGAATTTGCATTAGGGCATGTGTCAAAAAAATTGCAGTGGTTAAAAATCCAAACATTGCTTTGGTCAAAGGAAATTCGGGAGTATCAAAACTCTTCATCAACCATTCTTTTAAAGGAGCATGATTGGTATAATTTGCTGAAAATGCAAATCCGGCGAGACAAGCACAAAACAAAGCTATTTTTTGTTGTTTACTGTTTAATGTTACGTTTTCTTTCATTTTTTAAAATTTTAAGGTTAATTGGTTTTTGGTTAGTTATTTAGATTATAGTTGATTATTTTTTTAAACGTGTTCGTACACGAAATATAATGAATTAGTTTTATTTTTAACTGCTTGTTTGTTACAATTAGTTAATTTTTACAATTCTTATTGCATTCAAATAAGTCTTCCCATTCTTACTTGCATCCAATTTAATGGTAATTCCTTTGCCTTCTTTGACGTTAATTTGTGTGCTTTTTATAATGGCTCTTTCCGATCCTATTTGGCTAGGAATGTCAAAATTTTGAAGTACCGTGCTTCCATTTACAACAACATCAAAAATATAATTAGTGGCATTTTCATAAGTTGAAGTGTTGCCTAAATTATAGGCCAACGCCTCTTTTTGCACTGCCGGAATAAGATGTGCCCAATAGAAATAAATTTCATATTGACCGTCAGAAACATCTGCTTTAAAAGATTCAATTCCGTTGCGTTGTGTTTGAAAAATAGGGTCTTGGGTAGTATTTAGAATATCCAATTCTGAGGCTGGCAATTCGCCAAATCTTGTTTTAGTTTTAAAGGGTTTTCCCCCAATATATCCCCAACTTCCTTCAGAATAGGGTTGTTCCGGAATCCAGCAAATATCGGCCTCTTTGTCTTCAAAATAACGATTGGATCCTAACATCACATTTAATGAAGTGAAACTAGCCTCTTGGAGTTTTTTTGGAACCAACTGAAAATTGGTTTTGTAAAAATCGGCTGCTTCTATTCCTTCATTATTGACCACAGCCTTCAAAATATTGGCGCCACTAATAAATGGAACCATAACGTAAACCACTCCGTTTACGGGACTAAATGAACCCAAAAATGTTGTGTTTAGTGTCACTTCGACTTTTGGTGAATTACTGTAGATCGCTACCGATTGCAAACAAACACTTGATTGAGTTTCAACTCCTGCCCTGCTTGACCATGCATTGGAGCCTATTGCCACAAAAGGTTTTTTGAGTAAATTAGCTTGGTACATGTAATAAGTATCTTTCTTTTCTCGATTTAACCCTATTATGCCTTTGTTGTTAACGTGAGGAACAGCGGCAGCCCGTCCTTCTGAATAAAAATCATTTAGGTTCCAAATCGCAGCTCCCGAAACAAAATTTCTTTCCTGAATCGCTTTAAAATAATGCTCGTGAAACAAATTCCCGTATTCTACCGTATAATCAAATCGTTCCGGTAAGTAGGAATGCAATCGAGAATCAACATCGGCACCATATTCTGTAATGATAAGAGGGGAGTTAGGGTACTGTTTGTGAAAATCATCCAAATAGTCGTCAAATCCCGAAAATATTCCGCTGTACCAACCTTGGTATAAATTCAACCCCACAATTTTAGGGATTTCAAACAATCCCGCTTCTTTATAGGATGCTATTGAACCATGGCAAGGAATTAAAGTATATCGATTGGGATCTAAATCTCGAATTAATTTCTCGATGGCTTTGGCCTGCCTATTTACCTCTTTGCAATAAGTAGCATGGCGAACAGGGTCTTTCTTGAAAGGTGGACGCAACATGACCTCATTCATATAAGCCCAAGTAACCAGAGACGGATGGTTAAAATTTTGCTTGACCATTTCTTCAGCCATGTGTAATGAATTGTTCAAAAAAATATCATTTTCAGTGATGGCATTTACAATTGGAATTTCAACCATGGCAACAATGCCCAATTTATCGCATAGATTCAAGATGTGTTGATCTTGGGTATAATGAGAAATCCGCAAAAAATTACAGCCCATTTCCTTTATCAAATTCATGTCCCGAACGTGCATTTCATCACGCAACGCATTTCCTATACCTTCGTACATTTCATGTCGGTTGACACCAATTAATTTTAACTGTTTTCCGTTCAAATAAAACCCTTTATCCACCGTAAATTCAAACCAGCGCAATCCAAACGTATTCTCCGTTTCCTCAATTGTTTGATTGTTTTTATCGACTAAACTCGTTACAATCGTATATAATTGAGGTGAATCGGGCGACCATAATTCCGGACTATTAATTTTTACAGGCTTTGCGACGAAAGTTTGGGTATCACCTGCATTCAAAACTAATTTAGTGGAAGTTACCATTAAAATTTTGCCGTTTGGATCACGGTATTTTTGGACAATACGAATTGTTTTTCTTTCGGAAAGGGTATTCTTAATTAAGGTTTTTACCTCGACAATCGCTTCTTTCTCGGAAACTTTTGGCGTATTGATATAAACCCCGGAAGAGGCAAAATCATCCTTTGAAATGTATATTGGCGCCACAAAAGACAAAGAAATGGGTCTGTTAATGCCCCCGAAAAAAGTATAATCGGCCGTTAAAGGCGGGATGTTTTCATTATAGGAATTATCCACTTTGATAGCAAACAAATTTGATTTCCCAACTTGTACATATTTCGTAATATCAAAAGTAAACGCGGTATTGCCTCCGATGTGTTTGCCGACCCATTTTTCATTGATATATAAATCCACCACTTGGTAAGCCCCTTCGAAATTAATCAGGGTATTTTTACCTTTGGCTTCATCGCCGATAAAAACATTTCGACGGTACCAGCAAGCTCCGCGAAAAAAACCAGGGGTTTCATCAACCGCATCTTCATTATTCCAGGTATGGGGAATGGAAACTGTAGACCAATTTTTATCAGAAAAACTAGCTTTATAACTCTCGGGCATATCTTCTTTGGAAAATTTCCAAGCTTCATTTATGGTATAATTATTCGACTGAAATTGATTGTTTTGTTGAGCAAAAAGTGGTGTAAAGCAAATCATCCCGTTTAAAAACAAGAGTATTAATAGTTTGTAAAAATTATTTCTATTCAAAATTAACATCATACAAATAGATTTTATTCGATAATTATATTTTCCCAATTGTCAGTTCGAAAAGGGGAAGCTGGTAGATTCTCGTCATTGAAAAGATTGGCTTTATCCGTGTTATTCCAAGCATAACGGACTGAAACTGGCGATTTAACTAACGGTGAAAATACAAATAATTTATTGTTTTT
>CANHNG010000002.1 GCA_947461915.1 Flavobacteriaceae bacterium | reverse complement strand
GCAGGAAGTTCTTGGCCCAAAGACGAAAATTTATTAGTCGATTATATCAATCAAACTTCCGAGAAAATTAAGTTCATTATTGCTCCGCACAATATCAAAGAGGAACAAATTCAAGAATTGAAAAATTCCATTTCCAAAAGAGTGGTTTTGTTTTCGGAAAAATCAAACAAAAACCTGGCCGATTTTGATGTCTTTATCATTGACACCATTGGAATTCTGACTAAAATTTACAGCTATGCCGATATTGCTTATGTAGGCGGAGGTTTTGGAAACCCGGGTGTTCATAATATTTTGGAACCAGCCACTTTTGGTGTTCCAATTGTCATTGGCCCCAACTTTTCCCATTTTGCAGAAGCGACGGCTTTAGTCAATAGGGAAGGTTGTATTTCCATTTCAAATAAAAAGGAGCTTATGGATGCCTTTTCCAATTTAATCGCCAACGATAACATCCGACATGAAAAAGGGCATATTTGCAACACTTTTGTACAAATGAACAAAGGAGCTACCGATATTATTATGAAAAAAATAAACGATCAAGTCGAGCAAATTTTGTAGTCCTAATTTTTTATTTAAAGTACAAAAAACATCCCCAATTACATAACATCCCCGTGAAATTAGTATTTTAACTCTAACTAATCTCCGGAAACATACAACAAGTAAAAATAATAGTTGGAACCATACCGCAAATAAAGGTGCGGCACGACTGCATTTAGTGGATAATGGCGTGCTAATTCCAAAGATTGATTTTTTTATAAGAGTTCTGGAGAAAGAGAATACTACAAATGAATATTATTTTTTAAAAAAATTACAAAAAAAATATTTTAACTATTAAAAAATTTATATCTTTGCCCCGAATTAATAATTAACCTTTTATATTTAATAAGATGAAAAAAGTACTTTTAAGTTTAGCCGTTGTTGCTGTTTTGACTGTTGTATCATGTAAAAAAGCTGAGCCAGCTGCTGAAGCTGTAGCTGTTGACACTACTGCTGTAGCTGTTGATACTGCTGCTGTAGCTGTTGATACTGCTGCTGTTGTTGCTGATACTGCTGCTGTTGCAGCTCCAGAAGCTAAGTAATTTTAAATTACAGAAAAAATAAGCTACGCATTGCGTGGCTTTTTTTTGCTCTATTTTGAAAATTTTTGGCCTATTTTTGGAATAACTTGATTAAACCCATCAATTGTACATTTGTAGGAATAACAAAAAAGCCATTACACTATTTTCGTGTAACGGCTTTTTTTATTAAATGAAAATATATCTGTTTTAGTCATTGAGCGTAAACATACCAATATCAAACAGTTTTAAACAATAAAAAAACCGTAAAGAATTAATAATAAATTCTTTACGGTTTAACAAAGTACTCAGAGCGGGACTTGAACCCGCACGAACATTGCTGTTCACTGGATTTTAAGTCCAGCGTGTCTACCAATTTCACCATCCGAGCAGTATGGTTTTGAGCGAAAAACGGGGCTCGAACCCGCGACCTCGACCTTGGCAAGGTCGCGCTCTACCAACTGAGCTATTTTCGCATTTTTATTATAAAAAGAACATCCAATATTTGTATCATATTGCGGATGCAAATTTAATACATTAATTCAATTACACAAGCCTTTTTTTTAAAAAATATCCAGCCAAAAGCTAAGCCTCTGATAACCCAAACTTTAAAAGAATTAGGGCTATTTTTTAGTCAACATTCTCTTGATTTCGTTGAGCTTCATTAAGGCTTCCATTGGCGTAATTGTGTTTATGTCAAGACTTAAAATCTCATCTTTGATTTCTTCCAACAAAGGGTCATCTAGGTTAAAGAAACTCATTTGCATTTGCTCCGCCTGTTCGCCTTTGAGACTCGAGTCATACTTCGTAGATTTTATTCCGTTCAAGGCTTCACTGGAATGATCTTTCTCTAATTTTTTTAAAATCTTTTGGGCTTTCAAGATTACGATTTGCGGCATTCCCGCCATTTTCGCTACGTGTATTCCAAAACTATGGGCGCTACCTCCTTTTACCAATTTTCGAATAAAAAGCACGGTTTCTTTCAATTCTTTCACCGATACATTGAAATTCTGGATTCTCGGTAACGACTCGCTCATTTCATTCAATTCGTGATAGTGGGTTGCGAACAGTGTTTTGGGTTTTGATGGATGCTCATGTAAAAATTCGGCAATCGCCCAAGCAATAGAGATTCCGTCATACGTACTAGTTCCTCTGCCGATTTCGTCCAACAACACCAAACTTCTATCAGAAATATTGTTCAAGATGGAAGCCGTTTCATTCATTTCGACCATAAAAGTGGATTCTCCCATCGAAATATTGTCGCTTGCTCCAACTCTAGTGAATATTTTATCGATAATTCCCATTCTCATGCTATCCGCAGGAACAAAACTTCCCATTTGAGCCAATAGTACAATCAAAGCGGTTTGACGCAAAATAGCCGACTTTCCAGACATATTAGGCCCCGTAATCATAATCAACTGTTGCGTCTCTCTATCCAAAAAAACATCATTGGCAATATAAGGCGTTCCAACCGGCAATTGTTTTTCGATAACGGGATGCCTTCCGTTTTTGATTTCCAATTCGAATGTTTCATCTAGTTCCGGGCAGACATATTTATTTTCGATGGCCAATTGGGTGAAAGAGCACAAACAATCTAATTGCGCCACCAAATTAGCGTTCATCTGAACCGGCTTAATGTATGTAGCAATCCAACTTACCAATTGTTCGAATAACTCGACCTCTATTTTGTGGATTTTTTCTTCGGCACCCAATATTTTGGTTTCGTATTCTTTTAATTCTTCCGTGATGTAGCGTTCCGCATTTACCAAAGTTTGTTTTCGAATCCATTCTACTGGCACTTTATCTTTATGCAAGTTTCGAACCTCAATATAATATCCAAATACATTATTAAAGGAAATTTTCAAAGAAGAAATTCCTGTCAATTGCGATTCTCTTTTTTCGATACCTTCCAGGAATTCTTTTCCCGAAGTTGAAATGGCACGTAAATCGTCCAATTCTTCGCTGACTCCTTTGGAAATAGCATTTCCTTTGGCAATAGCCACTGGAGCATCTTGGTTTAAAACCGTTTTTATTTTTTCGCGCAGCAAATCGCAACTGTGCAGGCTGTCGCCAATGACTTTTACGGCTTCTTGTGGGCTTTCTAACGCCAAGGTTTTTATTGGAATAATGGCATCCAAAGATTCTTTCAAATAAACTACTTCTCGAGGCGACACTTTTCCGGCAGCGATTTTAGAAATCAAACGTTCCAAATCCGAAATTTGTTTGATTTGATTTTGGATATTTTTTAAAACATTTTGATTCTCTTTCAAATAAGTAACCACTTGGTGCCGGCTTTGTATTTTATTACTGTCTTTCAAAGGAAGCGCCAACCAACGTTTTAACAAACGACCGCCCATTGGCGAAATCGTTTTATCAATCACATCGAGAAGCGTGACCGCATTGGGATTGTAACTGTGGTATAATTCTAGGTTACGAATGGTAAATCGATCCATCCAAACATAAGCATCTTCAGCGATGCGTTGAATGGAGGTGATATGCTGCACTTTATTATGCTGCGTTTCGGACAAATAATACAAAATCGCTCCAGAAGCAATGATTCCTTCTTTTAATTCCTCGATACCAAAACCCTTCAAAGAAACCGTTTGAAAATGCTTGGTCAACGTTTCGAAGGCATAATCTTCTTTGTAAATCCAGTCTTCGAGATAAAAACTGTGATAGTCGTCCCCGAAAGTTTCCCGGAAATCATTTTTTTTGTTTTTTGGAATTAAGACCTCGCTTGGACTAAAATTCTGCAATAATTTGTCAATATATTCGGCATTGCCTTGAGCGGTTAGAAACTCCCCAGTGGAAACATCCAAAAATGAAATTCCGATTGATTTATTTGCAAAATAAATAGCTGCCAAGAAATTATTCGTTTTAGATTGCAACACCTCATCATTCATAGAAACTCCTGGAGTCACGAGTTCCGTAACACCACGTTTAACTATGGTTTTGGTCATTTTAGGATCTTCGAGCTGATCGCAAATTGCCACGCGAAGTCCCGCTTTGACCAGTTTTGGCAAATAGGTATTCAAAGAATGATGCGGAAAACCCGCTAAAGCGGTTTCAGTTTCAGAACCTGCACCACGTTTGGTTAAGACAATTCCAAGAATTTTTGAAGCACGGACAGCATCCTCTCCAAAAGTTTCATAAAAATCACCCACTCGAAACAACAAACAAGCATCAGGATATTTCCTTTTGATTTCGTTATACTGTTTCATTAATGGTGTTTCCTTAATTTCTTTTTCTTTGGCTGCCAAGTTCATTTGTATTTAATAAATGAAAAAAATGTGAGAGCGAATTTATATATTTTATGGGGAATAACTATCAATTCAAAAATTAAAAATATTTTTAAGAAAAATTTAGGACTGAGTTTCGATTATTTATATAAATTTGTCACTATAAATTATAAAACAAAAAAAATGAAAAAAATAGTTACGCTTTCAATAGCACTTTTAGCATTTACTTTTTCTAATGCACAAGAAACCGCAAAAATCAAAAAAACCGTAAAAAAAGCAACAACAGCTGTTGCCAAAGCTACAGCAACAAAAGTAGATGGTGCTGGAATGGTTTTTGACGCTGATACTATTGATTACGGTACCATTGCTCACAATGCAGATGGAAACCGTAAATTTGAATTTACAAATAATGGCAACAAAGCTCTAATCATAACAAACACGCAAGGATCTTGTGGTTGTACTGTACCCACTACTCCAAAGGAACCAATTGCTCCAGGGGCAAAAGGATTTATTGGTGTAAAATATGCTACAGACAGAGTTGGTGCTTTTACAAAAACCGTAACTGTAACATCAAACGCAGCAGGTCAAGCTACAAAAGTACTTACCATAAAAGGTACTGTTTTGCCAGATCCTACTCCAGCTGCTACAGAGGTTAAATAATATTTTTATCAAAACAGTAAGGCTTCCTAAACTAGGGAGCCTTTTTTTTTATAATTAATGTCTTGAATTAACATGAGAAAACTGGAAAACAGCGAACTCGAAAGAAAGTCAATAGAATCTTTTAAACAGTCCGAAAAAACACCACTTATTTTAATCCTGGATGACATCAGGAGTTTGCATAACATTGGGTCGGTATTTAGAACGGCGGATGCCTTTTTAATCGAAAAAATTGTTTTGTGTGGGATCACCGCCACTCCTCCAAATAAAGAAATTCACAAAACAGCACTTGGAGCGACAGAGACTGTAACTTGGGAACACAATAATAATGTTCTTGAAGTTATCGAAAATTTAAAAAAAGAAGGCATTATGGTTCTTGCCATCGAACAGGTAGAAAGCGCCGTTTTTCTTCAAAATTTTAAAGTGGCAAATAACAAAAAATATGCCTTGGTTTTTGGCAACGAAGTCTATGGAGTGTCCCAAGATGCAGTAGCATTATGTGATGGCTGCATCGAAATTCCTCAGTTGGGAACGAAGCATTCTTTAAATATTTCAGTAAGTGCAGGGATTGTGGTTTGGGACTTATTTCAAAAATTGAATTGGGTAAAATAAAAAAAAGGCAAAAATCAGTACTTTTATAGAATGAAAAATTATGTTATTTTTAAACTAATTTTAATCCCATTATTCTTCTTTCCGAAGTCAATTTATGCAATTAACCCTCCTGTAATTAAAGCAACCGGAAATCAAATTTATTGCCCCGGAACCTCTTTAAATATTGTACAAACTATAACAATATTACCTGACCCCAATAAGCTAACCACCGATGCGGTTAGTATACAAATCTCCTCGGGTTATATTTTCGGACAAGACCTATTAATACTTACAGGCACTCATCCAACAATTTCATTTAACTGGATTCCATCGGAAGGTAAACTACAATTATACACCTCAACCGGGAGCAATGTTCCTTATGCCGATTTTGAAGCTTCCATTGCCGATGTCAAATTCAACACTTCCTCAGCTTCGCCGTCAGGAACTAGAACTTTTTCCATTAATCTAGGAACGGGACAATTGAGTTATTTGCCCAGGAACAAACATTTTTACGAATATGTTCCCTTTCCTGGAATCACTTGGACAGATGCAAAAACAGCCGCAGAAACAAAAAATTATTATGGTTTACAAGGCTATTTAGCAACCCTAACAGCTGCAGATGAAGCTCAATTAGCCGGAGCACAAGCCCCTGGAAATGGTTGGATTGGGGGAAGTGATGCGACAAGTGAAAGTGTTTGGAAATGGGTCACAGGTCCTGAAATAGGAACGATAATGACTTATACAAATTGGAATACTGGGGAGCCAAACAATGGTGTTTTTCAAGACAGCGATGGAGTAATAAGACCTCATAGCATTGAAAACTATGCACACGTAACCGCACCTGGAGTTGGAATTTCCGGCTCTTGGAATGATTTACCCGATGTCGGAGGAGGAGGTCTCTATGCTTCTCAAGGCTATATTGTAGAATACGGAGGAATCATACCAGGGGATGTTGACGCTATTAAAATTTCCGCAAGTACTAAAATGACAATGTCTCAAATTACTGTGAATACTCCAGCTTCTGTTTGTGGTTCAGGAATATTTTCACTTCAAGCAAGTACTACAACTGG
The DNA here is from genome assembly GCA_947461915.1 of Flavobacteriaceae bacterium. Classification (GTDB taxonomy): domain Bacteria; phylum Bacteroidota; class Bacteroidia; order Flavobacteriales; family Flavobacteriaceae; genus Flavobacterium. The sequence goes on along the minus strand of CANHNG010000002.1, from coordinate 14,411 downwards.
GACAATAGATTGGTATGACGTCTCAGCAGGAGGGACATCTTTAGGAACCGTCGATAATTATACCACTCCATTAATAAACACAACCACAACTTATTATGTGGATTATGGATGTCCGAACAGAATTCCAATTATAGCAAATGTAAATACAATCCCAAATATTACTTCGCCAATTACTCCAATTTCCAAATGCGGTTCTGGAACTGTAACGCTTCAAGCAAATTCCAACGTTGGAATTATAAATTGGTATGCAAACTCAACAGGAGGAAGTATTTTAGCAACAGGGACAAGTTTTACAACTCCAAATCTAACAGCAAATTCAACTTATTATGCTGAAGCCTTTAATAATGGATGCAGCAATGGAATACGAATTCCTGTCAATGTTTTTGTTTACACACCTCCAGTAGTTACAGATCAAGAAGTCACTAAGTGTAAATCAAGTACTTCAATACTAGACGCTGGCGTTCCTGGGATGTTATATTTGTGGTCAACCGGAGGAACAACACAAACAATTACAATATCAACTTCGGGAATTTACACTGTGGATGTTACAAGTCCGGCTCCAGAGAATTGTACCAGCAGAAAAAAAATTACTGTTATAGAGTACAAAATTCCTGAAATAGATCGTGTTGTTGTCAATGTAACTAAGGTCGTGATTTATTTAAAAGAAGAAGAAGTCTATTTTGAATATTCGGTTGACGGAATTAATTATCAAAGTTCGAATGTGTTTTTTAATTTGCCTAGCGGATTGCAAACAGCCTATGTAAGAGAAATCAATTTATGCAGTAATGACAGTAAGACATTTATCATTTTGATTGTTCCCGGATTTTTCACGCCAAACGGTGACAATTATAATGATTTTTGGGAAATAAAAGGGTTAACAAATTATCCCCAAGCCCAAGTAAGTATTTTTGACCGATACGGAAAATTAATATCAGTCTTAAACACAATCCAAACAACCTGGGACGGAATGTTTAATAAATATCCTTTACCTGCTGATGATTACTGGTATGTTTTAAAAATAGATGAAACCACTCCCGAAAAAAGAGGTCATTTCTCTCTAAAAAGGTAAATTAAAGTAGTACTATTATTTTAATATTTTTCTTTGGATTTCTTCCAAAACAAAAACATAATCTTCCTGATTTTTTACAAAATCCCTATTAGAAACATCAATAATCAGTACATTCAATTCGGTTTGTGATTTGATATAATCTAAATAACCACTATTGATTTTGTCTAGATAATCCAAAGGTATTTTCTGTTCATAGCTCCTGCCTCTTTTCTTGATGTTTTGCAACAATCTTTCTGAATTTTGGTATAAATAGATGTATAAATCCGGTTTAGGCATTTCCCTATTAATGATATCAAACAAGATGCGATACAGTCGATATTCATCTTCGGTCAGGGTAATTTTGGCAAAAATTAAGGATTTAAAAATATGGTAATCGGCCACGATAAATTCTTTAAACAAATCAAATTGAGCCAAATCATCCGAAAGTTGTTTGTACCTATCAGCAAGAAAAGACATTTCAAGCGTAAACGCATAGCGGTTTTCATCTTCATAAAATTTGGGCAAAAAAGGATTGTCCGCAAAACGCTCTAATACCGTTTTGGCATTAAAATCTTCGGCAATTCTGGTCGTTAAAGTGGTTTTTCCTGCCCCGATATTTCCTTCAAAGGCAATGTAATTAAATTGCTCCAAGGGAATGCTATCCAATGGATTTTCTATATCTTGGATTAGGGTGCAAATGCTTTGGTCCGGTGTTATTTCAAGTAATTCTGCTATGTTTTTCTGAAGAACCGGATGTACCCAGTCTAGATTCAAGTCCAACATAGGCAACAAAACAAATCGTCTATTTTGCATTAATGGATGTGGAATTTGCAGATTTTCAGTGTCAATAATTACCTCATCAAACGCAATCAAATCAATATCAATGATTCGAGATTGATATTCCAATGAATCGCCTCGAACACGACCTAATTGGGTTTCAATCTTCAAAATTTGGGATAAAATTTTATCTGCGGAAGCAAAAGTATGAATAACCAAAGCGCAATTATAAAACGCGTCGCTATCAAAACCCCAAGAAGGTGTTTCATATAACTTTGAAACTTTGATTATCGTTCCGATTTCCTGATGTGTCAATTCAAGGCAATACTGAATGTTTAGGAGACGATTGCCTTGATTACTGCCTAAAGATAAAACGACCTGATGTTGTGATTTCATATTAACCACAAATTAACAAAACAATTTTAGAATAGAACTATATTTGTAATGCGTTTTAAAAACTAATTTTTAAAGAAATTTAACCTTAAATTTGTACTGTTTCAATCCCTTTTACAACTTATAAAAAAGTATAATTATGAAATTTTTAGGAAATGTTTTGGCGACCATTGTGGGTTTATTTGTTTTTTTTATGTTGTGCTTTTTTGGAATAGTGATAATTGCAACCATTTTTGGCGGTGATGCCGAAATCGTAGAAGTAAAAAGCAATTCAATAATCGAATTGGATTTGGAACATATTAAAAACGATTATGCCGGTAAATACAAAGACCCGTGGATGACCATTCTAACTGATGGAGAAAGAGTTGGACTTGTAGATATTATCAATGCCATCGGAAAAGCAAAAACAGACGGCGACATCAAAGGAATCTCTATTTTAAATAACGAATCAGAATTGGGAATGGCACAAAGAAAAGCCTTGCGTGATGCCTTGGAATACTTTAAAAAATCTGGGAAATTTGTTATGGCTTATGCTAATTCTTTTTCACAAAAGGAATATTATTTAAATTCCGTTGCCAATACCATTTATTTAAACCCCGTTGGAGAAATGGATTTTAAAGGATTATCCGCCGAAGTAATGTATTTCAAGGACTTTGAGGATAAATCAGGAGTCAAAATGGAAGTCATCCGCCACGGTAAATACAAAAGTGCGGTGGAGCCTTTTCTAGAAAACAAAATGAGCGATGCCAACAGGGAACAAATTTCGGCCTTATTGAATTCGGTTTGGAATTCCATCACAGCGGACATATCCAAAAGCAGAAAAATTTCCGTAGCTAAATTGAACGAAATTGCCAATGGTCTTCTCGCCCGAACTCCTGAAATGGCAAAAACACAAAGATTGGTTGACTTTATAGCCTATGAAGACGTTTATCATAATGCCATCAAAAAAGCCTTAAAAATAGATAATGATAAAGATTACAACAAAGTAAGTCTTGTCGATTACGCTAGAAAAATAACAACAATTTCTATTGACAGCGACGCCAAGGACAAAATTGCGATTATATATGCGCAAGGCCAAATCAAAAGTGGTGAAGGTGACGTTGATGTGATTGGCGAAGGCGCCATGCGTCGCTCTTTATCAGAAGCCAGAAAAGATAAAAATGTAAAAGCTGTAGTACTTCGTATCAACAGTCCGGGGGGAAGTGCATTGACGTCAGATTTGATTTGGAGGGAAATCGAATTAACCAAAAAAGTGAAGCCCGTGGTAGTTTCTATGGGAAATTACGCTGCTTCCGGCGGTTATTATATTGCGTGTAATGCCACTACAATTTTTGCCGAAAACAATACCATTACCGGTTCTATCGGAGTTTTTGGTATGCTGCCCAACTTTGCTCCTTTAGCAACCAAAATTGGCTTGCACTCAGAACAAGTAAAAACGCATGAAAATGCAGCGGACTATAGTCCGTTTTTACCACTGGACGAAAAGTTCAAAGCCATTACGCTTGAAGGTGTCGAGCATATTTATAAAACCTTTGTAACCCATGTGGCCCAAGGAAGAAAAATGACCTTTGCCCAAGTAGATTCCATCGCACAAGGTAGGGTTTGGTCTGGTTCAGAAGCGAAAAAAATTGGGCTTGTAGATAAAATTGGAGGAATAGATGATGCCATTCGGGAGGCTGCAACACTGGCCAAAATAAAAAATTACAACACACAAAACTTCCCAGAATTCGAAAAAAATATTGATGACATCTTTGAACATTTACCATTTGCAAAATCTAAAGAATCCTTTATTAAAGAAGAACTAGGCGAGGAAACGTATAAAATAATGCATCAAATAAAAACAATTCAATCTCAAAAAGGAGTTCAAGCCATGTTGCCTTTTGAAATTACTATTCAATAAAACCAATATAATGATAAAAAAAATTATAAAAATTGTTGGAGTTCTAATTGTACTGTTTTCCGCAACCCTGTTTGTAATCCCCTATTTTTTTAAAGACGAAATAAAAGCCAAAATAGCCCAAACCATCAACGAGAGTGTGGATGCCAAAGTAACTTTTGGCAATGCCGATTTGAGTCTGTTTAAAAATTTCCCCAATGCCAATGTGACTTTAGACAAATTACTCATTATCAACAAAGCGCCATTTGAAGGCGATACGCTGATCTCACTAGGCGAATTGAACTTGCAACTGTCAATTAAGGAACTTTTTAAGAAAAAAAACGAACCTATGACTATTGAAGGGATTTCGTCTAAAAATGGATTGATCAACATCATTTTTAATAAAGACGGGATTGGGAATTTTGATATCGCGTTGAAAGACGAAAAGAAGGAAGATGATAGCAAAGGCAAGCCATTGGCTTTGAGAATACAAAATTATAAAATCGAAAATTATACCTTTCGCTATTTTGACGAAAGTTCAAAAATAAAAATGACAATCGATAGCTTGAACCACGAAGGAACTGGAGATTTTTCGGTCCAACAATTGGATTTAAGTACAAAATCGACCGCGAAAATCTCTCTCGAGATGGGCAAGGTGAGTTACATGAAAAATGTCTCCTTGACTTTGGATGCGGTTTTAGGGATTGATTTAGAGAAGAGTAGATACACTTTCAAGGAAAACAAAGCGCTAATTAATCAATTACCATTAGAATTTGACGGATTTATCCGAATGGTTGATGCTGGGCAAGAGTATGATTTGAAATTCAAAACGCCCACTGCCTCGTTCAAAAACTTCTTAGGACTTGTGCCTTCAGCTTATACTTCGAGTTTAGAGGGTGTAAAAACGGCAGGCGAATTCACTGTTGTAGGATTTGCCAAAGGATTGTATTCGGACAAAACGGTGCCGAAATTCAATATTGAAATCGCTTCTAACAACGCTTCGTTCCAATATCCAAATTTTCCAAAATCTGTTCGAAACATAAAAATTGACACCAAAATAATCAATGAAACTGGAGTTTTGAACGATACCTACGTCAATCTTGACAAATTGTCTTTTGCAATAGATCAGGATATTTTCAATGCCAAAGCCAATATTAAAAATGTTACCCAAAATGCTTTGGTAGATGCCGTTTTGAAAGGAACAATCAATCTAGGGAATTTATCAAAAGCCTATCCCGTAAAATTAGAAAAACCTTTATCTGGAATTTTAAAAGCTGATGTAACCACCAAATTCGATATGCAATCAGTTGAAAAAAGCCAATATCAAAACATTAATAATTCGGGAACAATGAGCTTGTCTGGCTTTAAATATGCGGACGAAAATGGAAAAACGATTACTATTAGCAATGCTTTAGTTCAGTTCAATCCAAGTCAAGTCAACTTGAAACAATTTAATGCGACGACCGGAAAAAGTGACCTTAGCGTGACTGGGGTTTTGGATAATTTTTATGGTTTTATGTTCAAGAATCAAGAACTGAAAGGGAATTTTAATATGAATTCCAATCAATTAGCAATAAATGACTTTATGACAACTGGTAAAAAAACTACTACAGCGACCCAAAAAACCGAAGCCATGAAAATTCCAGCTTTTTTGAATTGTACGCTTACCGCCAAAGCGAAAACCGTTTTTTACGATAATTTGACTATGAAAGACGTTTCAGGAAAATTGATTGTCAAAGATGAAAAAGTGAGCTTGGAAAACGTAAAAACTTCTATTTTTGGAGGAACAATCGCCGTAAATGGAGCCGTTTCCACCAAAGGAAAAACGCCAACATTCAATATGAATTTAGGATTGAACGAAGTTGACATTTCACAATCCTTCACCCAACTGGAAATGCTAAAAAAAATAGCTCCGATTGCTGGAATCATTAACGGAAAACTCAATTCAACCATCAAACTAAACGGAAATCTTGACGCCATGGCGCTAACTCCTGATCTAAAATCGCTTTCTGGGGATTTATTGGGACAACTTCTTTCCACTACCGTAAATGCCAAAAATTCAACCTTACTGACCTCTTTGGGTACCAATGTCAAGTTTTTGGATTTGAGTAAACTCAATTTAAATGATGTGAAGGCGGCACTTTCCTTCAAAGACGGAAAGGTAAACGTGAAACCATTTGACATCAAATACAATGGAATCAATGCAACTATTGGCGGAAGCCACGGTTTTGACCAAAACATGAATTACAATGTGAAGTTTGATGTCCCAGCCAAATATCTCGGGGCTGAAGCCAATGCTTTTCTTTCAAAATTATCCCCAGCCGACGTTGCAAAATTAGACAACATTCCAATAAATGCTTTATTAACAGGGAGTTTTAGTAGCCCGAAAATTTCAACGGACATGAGAAGTGCGGTTTCAAATTTAACCAATCAATTAGTAAAACAACAAAAAGAAAAATTGGTAAAACAAGGAACTTCAGCATTGACGGATTTGATTACTAAAAACATGAAAAAATCAAGTGACACCACTAAAACTGGAACACAAAAAGAAGATATAAAAGCAAAAGCAAGTGATTTAATAAATAGTTTGTTCAAGAAAAAGTAAAAAAACACAAAAATCCATAATTTACTTTAGAAATCTTGTTTGTCTATCTCGTTATCGGATTAATCCGTCGCTCGCGATGACAAAATAGGCGTTTTTATACCTCTATCCTTACCACATAGCCTTCGGAGCTGCGGACATTAAAAACGGTGCCATCTTCAAAAATAAGATATTGCCCTTTTATTCCGGTAAGTTTGCCTTGAAAAGTAGGTGTTTTTTCTAAACTTAAACTGTTTATTTTTTTTGGATAGTCTAATACCGGGAAATTCATTTCGTATAAATCATTTTGTTGCGAATGAAAATATTCCTGCACTTCGGCCGGAATTAGGTTCTCGACTTTCAATCTTTCGGCGATTAAATCTACTTGTTCTACGTCATTTTGAAGCATTTTACGCCAATTGGTTTTATCGGCATAATGATTTTTCAACGCCACTTCGGTAATTCCTGCAAGATAGCGATTAGGAACTTCAACAATAGAAATCGCTTGTGTTGCGCCTTGATCAATCCATCTTGTGGGCACTTGCGTTTTTCGAGTTACGCCCACTTTTACTTCGCTGGATAATGCCAAATAAACTATGTGCGGTTGCAATTGCACTTTTTCTTCATACGCTAAATCCCGATCCTGAATACCCAAATGCGCTGTGCTTAATTCGGGTTTCATGATCCAATCCCCAACCGCTGGACTAGAATAAAAACAATCATAACAAAATCCTTGGCGAAATATTTTTTTCTTTTTGCCACAATTTAAACATTGATATCCCTGAAAAGAAATTTCGACATTTTTGTTAAGCAATTGATTTAGATTCAAAAAACTATTTTCAAAAACCAAATAGTATTGAATGGGTTGGCCAAATTCGGTTTGCATTTTAGAAAGAACACCTTCGTAAGTCATTTTAGATTTTAGATTTTAGATTTTTTAGAATTAAGAAATAGAAAATTAGGAATTTCCATAACTTTTAAAAAAAAATACTATTTTTGATAAAGTTGTAAAGTTAGTGTTTGTTCCACTTTTAGCAAATCTAAAATCATAATTCTAAAATCTAAAATCATAAATGCCATTACCTATAATCAATTCATTTGCCTCCTGGGTATTAAAGCAACGGATTCATCAGATGGAACTTTTCTTAAAGTATCCCAATGAAGTTCAGGAAGAATTGCTGATGAACTTGATTCGGGCTTCGGAAAATACGGTTATAGGTCAACAATATGACTATGCTTCGATTCATTCCTACACCACTTTTGCAGAAAGAGTGCCTGTTGCTACCTACGAAGAATTACAGCCTTTGATAGAACGCACTCGACAAGGAGAACAAAATGTGTTTTGGGAAACACCCATAAAATGGTTTGCCAAATCAAGCGGAACGACCAATGCCAAAAGTAAATTTATCCCCGTAAGCAATGAAGCTCTCGAAGATTGTCACTATAAAGGGAGTAAAGATTTATTGTGTTTGTATTTGAACAATAATGAAGACTCCGAACTGTTTTTGGGTAAAAGCCTTCGCCTTGGCGGTAGTTCCCAAATATATGAAGACAACCATACTTTTTTTGGAGATCTGTCAGCAATATTAATCGAAAACATGCCCATTTGGGCGGAATATAGTAGCACTCCCAACCACAAAATATCGTTGATGAGCGATTGGGAAATGAAAATTCCCGCAATAATCAATGAGGTGAAAAACGAAAATGTGACTAGTTTTGCCGGAGTTCCTTCGTGGATGCTAGTTTTGATGAACCAATTACTTACCGAAACCGGCAAAGCCAATTTACAGGAATTATGGCCCAATCTAGAGGTGTATTTTCATGGCGGCGTGAGTTTTGAGCCATACCGCGAACAATACCAAAAAATGCTGCCGAAAACAGATTTCAAATATTACGAAATATACAATGCTTCCGAAGGCTTTTTTGCCATTCAGGATCTGAATGATTCCAGTGATTTATTGCTAATGCTGGATTATGGGATTTTCTATGAGTTCATTCCAATGGATACTTTTGGAACTCCAAACCGAAAAATAATTCGTTTGGCAGATGTGGAACTTTTCAAAAATTACGCCATTGTCATCACCACGAATTCCGGTTTGTGGCGGTATTTGATAGGTGATACCGTCCGTTTTACTTCCTTAAACCCTTATCGAATTAGGGTGACAGGAAGAACGAAACATCATATCAATGTTTTTGGCGAAGAACTCATGGTCGAAAATACAGATCAAGCCATTGCAAAAGCCTGCCAAATTACCGGAACCGAAATAGTGGATTACACCGTAGCTCCCGTTTTTATGAAAGACAAGGAAAAAGGAGCACACGAATGGATGATAGAATTTAGGAAAAACCCCGCTGACATCGTTTTTTTTCAGAAAGTTTTAGACGAAACCTTGCAATCCTTAAATTCCGATTACGAAGCAAAACGCCATAATAACATGACCTTGAATCCGTTAATTATCAATATTGCTAGGCCCAAGTTGTTTTACGATTGGCTTAAAGAAAAAGACAAATTGGGTGGGCAACATAAAATCCCGAGATTATCGAACGAAAGGGATTATTTGGAGCAATTAAAGAATCTATAAACGGATAAAGCCTTGTATTATTTGGACTTATCAAAAATTTAAAAAAAGTAGTTCTGTCAGTTTTCATAATAAAAATTGAAAATCATTTTCAAAGTTTAAAAAACTCATGTATTTTATACAATGTAGAGAAAATGTATCTATTTGGTTCTGCATTATATTCTAATTTTAGTAATAATAGCGATATTGATTTTTTGGTTAGTATTCCAACTCACATCTTAATAAATTAGATACCAGCGAAATAAAGTAGCCCTCAAAAAAATATTGAAATTTCAGTAAAAATGTTTTGGATAAGCAAAAAACCAACCTATATTTGCAACCCTGTTAAGGGCGATTAGCTCAGCTGGTTCAGAGCACCTCGTTTACACCGAGGGGGTCGGGGGTTCGAACCCCTCATCGCCCACTGATGTACCAAAAACCTCTAAAGCAATTTTAGAGGTTTTTTTATGACATTTCCACAATAAAATTTTGTACAAATCCCAAAACTTGTTTACCACCAAAAATTAAGTATAAATTTTATCCGTGGACGGTTTCGCTTTTTCCGTAGTTTGTAATTAATTCGCCTTCAAAATCAATCCATTCCTGCCAGCGTTTATCTACATCCACTTTTTCGGAGTATTTTTTGGCGAAACGAAGAAACGTGGTGTAATGTCCTGCTTCGCTGACCATCAGTTTTCTATAAAATTCGGCCAATTCTTTGTCTTCGATATTTTGTGACAACACTTTGAATCTTTCGCAACTTCTGGCCTCAATCATAGCGGAAAATAGTAATCTATCCACAAAAGCGTCGTTTCTGCTTCCGTCTTTTTTCAAAAATTTAAAAAGTTCGTTGACGTAATGGTCTTTTCGCTCTCTTCCCAACTTTAGTCCGCGTTCTTTTATGATATTGTGCACCATCTGGAAATGTTCTAATTCTTCTTTGGCAATTTCTATCAAATCAGTAACCAATTCTTCGTGTTCTGAATTATATGTAATGATAGTGATAATGTTTGTTGCCGCTTTTTGCTCACACCAAGCGTGATCGGTCAAAATTTCTTCGATGTTCGATTCAACGATAGTTACCCACTTAGGGTCGGTGGCTAATTTTAATCCTAACATTATTTTGTATTTATTGAGATTATTTGCAAAAATACATCTTTTATTTGTTGTGAAATGGATTGATATACTGTTTTATTTCCCTTATTTTGCATTGTAAACAGGAAGTTTTATGATTGCAAATCAGCGCGTTTTAATTATCGGTTTTGTTTGGCCAGAACCCAATTCTTCCGCCGCGGGAGGAAGGATGGTACAATTGATTCGGATTTTTAAGCAGCAGGGTTATGAGGTTACTTTTACCAGTTCCGCTTCGGACAGTGATTATATGATTAACCTAAATACTCTGGGAGTTTCTATAAAATCGATCTCTTTAAATTGTTCTAGTTTCGATGTTTTTGTAAAGGAGTTGAATCCGTCAATTGTCTTGTTTGATCGGTTTATGATGGAAGAACAATTTGGCTGGCGCGTTGTCGAAAATTGCCCCGATGCGTTGCGAGTATTAGACACAGAAGATTTGCATTGCCTGCGTTTGGCACGGCAAAAAGCATTTAAGGAAAACCGGCCTTTTACCACCGATGACTTGCTAGTAGAAGATGTTGCCAAAAGAGAAATTGCCAGTATTCTGCGTTGTGATATTTCTTTAATGATTGCCGAATATGAAATGGAATTATTGCAGTCTGTTTTTAAAATAAATTCTAGTTTATTGTATTATTTGCCTTTGTTGTTGGATCCGATTACCGTTTCAACTATTCAAAATCTGCCTTCATTTGAAGAACGAAAAAATTTTGTTTTTATTGGTAACTTTCTTCACGAACCCAATTGGAACGCAGTTCAGTATCTAAAAGAAACGATTTGGCCACTCATCAAAAAACAAATGCCAGAAGCTGTTTTGCAGATTTATGGAGCTTATCCTAGTCAGAAAGTATTGCAATTGCACCAACCAAAGGAAGATTTTTATATTATGGGACGAGCCGATAATGCTCAAGTTGTTGTTCGAAGTGCAAGAGTTGTTTTAGCTCCTTTGCGTTTTGGAGCCGGAATAAAAGGAAAATTGGTAGAAGCGATGCAATGCGGCACGCCAAGCGTGACAACCGCTATTGGGGCTGAATCCATGTGTGGAAATTTGCCTTGGAATGGATTTATTGGTGATAATTCACAAGTCTTTGCAGATAAAGCGGTAGAATTATATCAAGAGAAAACCGTTTGGCTTAAAGCACAAGAAAATGGTTTTGAAATTATAGAAAAACGCTATTTGAAATCGGTGTTTGCCGATGGTTTTATACAACATATTTTAAACTTACAAACGCATATAAAAAAACATCGATTGCATAATTTTATAGGAACACTATTGCAGCATCATACCTTGACAAGTACCAAATATATGTCTCGTTGGATTGAGGAGAAAAACAAATAAAAAATCCCGTTCTGATTGTTCAAAACGGGATATCATATATGATCTAACGAGCTATTACGCGAGCATCGTTACCGGGTTTTCAATATATTGTTTCAAAGTTTGCAAGAACTGAGCTCCAGTGGCACCATCAATTGTTCGGTGATCGCAAGCCAAAGATAACATCATCGTGTTTCCTACCACAATTTGTCCATTTTTCACCACGGGTTTTTCTACAATCGCTCCTACGGATAGGATGGCAGAATTCGGTTGGTTGATAATGGAGTTGAATTCAGTAATTCCAAACATTCCAAGGTTAGAAATCGTAAACGTACTTCCTTCCATTTCGGTAGGCAATAATTTTTTGTTTTTGGCTCTTCCTGCAAGGTCTCTTACGCTTGTTCCAATTTGAGATAAACTCATACCATCCGTAAATGGTAATACAGGAACCACTAATCCGTCTTCAACGGCAACGGCAACACCTATATTCACATGATAGTTGATGATGATTGATTCTGCTGTCCATTGAGAATTGATTTTTGGGTGTTTCTTCAAAGCCAATGCTGACGCTTTAATCACCATATCGTTAAAAGATACTTTGGTGTCCGGAACGCTGTTAATAATCGCTCTAGATTTCATTGCCTCATCCATTGTTACCTCGATTACCAAGTTGTAATGTGGTGCAGTGAATAAAGATTCTGCCAAACGTTTTGCAATGATTTTACGCATTTGCGAATTCTTGATTTCTTCCGTTGCAAATTGTCCTGCTGGAATATAAGGTTTTGCAGCAACAGTTTCCGCTTTTGCCGGTGCAGCTTCTTGGCTGTTGGCCGTTGGCTGTTGGCTTCCAACCTTAAAGTTTTCTACATCACTTTTAGTAATACGTCCGTTTTCTCCAGAACCTTTTACTTGCGCTAATTGGATTCCTTTTTCACCAGCAATTTTCTTTGCTAATGGTGAGGCTAAAACGCGTTGTCCATCAGCAGATGCTTCTTGAGCAACTATTGCTGCTTCTGAAGTTGGTGCTGATTTTAATTCTTCTGTTGCAGTTGCAACAGGAACAGCTCCGCCTATTTTGTAATTTTCTGCTATACCGCCAATGTCTGTTCCCGCAGGCCCAATGATAGCTAATAAGCTATCTATAGGAGCTGATTGCCCTTCTGGTATCCCAATATATAATAAGGTTCCTTCGTTGAAGGATTCGAATTCCATTGTTGCTTTGTCAGTTTCGATTTCAGCAAGAATATCTCCTTCTGTAACAGTATCACCTACTTTTTTCAACCAAGTTGCTACGGTTCCTTCGGTCATCGTATCGCTTAGGCGAGGCATGGTTACCACAACAACTCCTTTTGGTAAAGCTATAGTTGCTGTTGCTGCTACAACTGGAGCCGATGTTTCTTCTTTTTTAACTTCCGTTGTTGCTAGAGCATTCGGGGTAGTTGGAGCTGCAGTTGCCCCTCCAGCTATTAAAGCAGAAATGTCTTCACCTTCGTTTCCAATAATTGCTAAAAGTGAATCTACAGGGGCAGTTTCTCCTTCTTGAATGCCAATATATAAAAGAGTTCCCTCGTTGAAAGACTCAAATTCCATTGTTGCTTTATCAGTTTCAATTTCAGCCAGCATATCACCTTCGCTTACTTTGTCTCCTACTTTTTTTAACCAAGTTGCCACTGTTCCATCTGTCATGGTGTCGCTCAAACGAGGCATCGTTATAATTGTAGCCATAATTGATTTTATAGTTTATGGGGAATAAATGGATAGTTTTCTTGATCGTACACCACGTCATATAGTTGTTGTACTTCCGGGTATGGTGATTCTTCGGCAAATTTAACGCATTCTTCAACCAAGTCTTTTACTCTCTGGTCGATTGCCTGAATTTCTTCCTCGGTAGCATATTTCTGATCTTTGATTACATCTAAAACTTGAGTAATCGGGTCAATTTTTTTATACTCTTCTACTTCTTCTTTTGAACGGTATAATTGGGCGTCAGACATAGAGTGTCCCCTGTATCGGTATGTTTTCATTTCAAGAAAAGTTGGTCCACCACCACTGCGTGCTCTTTCGATAGCTTCGCTCATTGCTTCGGCAACTTTTACGGGATTCATTCCGTCAACTGGTCCGCAAGGCATTTCGTATCCTAGGCCCAGTTTCCAAATATCGGGATGATTTGCGGTTCTTTCTACAGAAGTTCCCATAGCGTAACCGTTATTTTCTACGATGAATACCACTGGAAGATTCCAAAGCATGGCCATATTAAAGGCCTCATGAAGGGAACCTTGTCGCGATGCGCCATCACCAAAATAGGTCATGGTTACGCCGCCAGTTTCAAAATATTTATCTGCAAAAGCCAAACCGGCTCCTACAGGAATTTGTCCACCTACGATTCCGTGTCCACCATAAAAACGATGTTCTTTAGAGAAAATATGCATAGAACCACCCATTCCTTTTGATGTTCCGGTTGCTTTTCCCAAAAGTTCGGCCATTACTCGTCTTGGATCAACACCCATTCCTATTGGCTGGACGTGATTTCTGTATGCGGTAATCATTTTGTCTTTTGTCAGGTCCATAGCGTGCAATGCACCAGCCAAAACGGCTTCTTGACCGTTGTATAAATGCAGAAATCCTCTGATTTTTTGTTGAATGTACAATGCTGCTAATTTGTCTTCAAACTTTCTCCAAAGTAACATGTCTTCATACCACTTTAAATAAACCTCTTTTGTAACTTCTTTCAT
>CANHNG010000001.1 GCA_947461915.1 Flavobacteriaceae bacterium | reverse complement strand
CGTATCTAAGGTGATGGTTTTACCGGTTAGGGTTTTAACAAATATTTGCATCCCCGACCCCCCTTGAGCATTTGCCTGCGCAATCGATGCAAACTCCAGAATTAAAAATACGACGAGTATAAATACTGATTTTTTCATAGGTTCAATTTTATAGCAACAAATTAAACACTATTATAAAGAAATTCCTATTTTATGTATTAAAAAAACACTTATAAAGTATCTATTTACAATACTTTACGGTTTTACGTAAATATTTTGCCTAAATTATTAGGCACAAGAAACATACTGTTTTTAAAATGAGGATTTAAAAAAACCAGCTCGCCACAAAAATAGCCGTAATCACACAAATCAAATCAACCAGAAGCATAGTGCTCAGAGTGTAGCGCGTATTTTTGATTTTTACCGATCCAAAATAAACGGCAATCACATAAAAGGTGGTTTCGGCACTGCATTGAAAAATAGAACTTAGCCTCCCGGTGAAAGAATCGACCCCAAAAGTACGCATGGAATCTATCATAAATCCTCTGGAACCGCCAGAGCTAAAAGGGCGTAGCATCGCCACGGGCAAGGCATCGGTTATTTCTTTGCTCACGCCCATATGAGAGAAAACAAAGGAAAGCCAGTTGCTGACAATTTCAAACAAACCACTGTTTCTAAAAAGGGAAATAGCCACTAACATGGCGAGAACATACGGAAAAATAGTAATACCAGTTTTCAAACCATTGTTTGCCCCTATCACAAAAGTGTCAAAAACTGTTGTTTCTTGGCTAGAGAATTTTTTCTCATGTACAAACGAAAACACCAAGGTAAACCCAATAATTGCCACTAACATCAAGCCCGAAAGGTTCGCCGTAAAGAAATTTTTACCCACCAAATCCAACCGATTGACGTACATCAACAATCCCACAATCGCGGCTACAATAGCCATCAAAGCGAACACCAATGTGGCGCTTTTGAAATTTACTTTTTGCCGGATGCCCACAATCAAAAAAGCGGCAATCGTACCAATAAACGAAGTGATGATACAAGGCAACATCACATCGGCCGGATTAGCGGCATTTTCGGCGGCGCGATACCCAATAATGGAAGTGGGAATTAAGGTGAGTCCGGCAGCGTGCAAACACATAAACATGATTTGGGCATCGCTCGCCTTATCTTTGTCGGGATTCAGGGTTTGCAAACTTTCCATCGCTTTCAATCCAAATGGGGTTGCAGCCGAATCCAATCCGAGGAAATTAGCGGCAAAATTCAAGGTCATATAAGAAATCGATTCGTGATTTTTTGGAACGCTAGGAAACACTTTTACAAAAACGGGACTTAATCTTTTGGCGAGTTTTTCGGCTGCACCAGAAACGATAAGCAACTCCATCAATCCACAAAAGAAAGCCAAATAGGCTATCAACGGAATAATTAAATCCAAAACCGTGTTTTTACAAGTGGGCAATAACCCGTCCGATTTTTGTATGCCACTATAAATCTTGACCGTTTTAGACGAATACACATAAGTGGTATCTGCATTTATCGTATCTCTATTGATTAGCATGGTTTTGTCTGGCGCCATAGCGATGCTGTCTTTTATAAATGCCGGCAACTGGTCGATGTATTTTTCAGATATTAAAATAGGATCGTCTTTTTTGCCATTCAAAACAAAATCAATCGTGTAACTGTTCCCAACAAATAAACTCACTACTATAAAAGCAATCGACGAAATGAAAATTGCCAGCCAAAATCTACTCAATACCATAATTTATAATTTTTGTAAATGTAATTATTTAACCCCAAAAGATTACAAAGTAATTTAAACATGCATAATTTCTTCGGCAATCAGCAAATCTTCCCGTCGCAAACGCAAGAAAATCTGAGCCACGGCAATCGTATCTTTTTCGCAATAAGTCACAATGCGGTCAATATCTTTTTCTACATAGAAAACGTGACCCACTTGGCTGCCGTCTATGTCTCCTTTTGGAGAAGGAATCCCGAGGACTTTGCACATTAATTTTAGGGAAGTGAAATGTTTGTAATCGCCAAATTTCCACAATTCCAAAGTATCCAAATGAGGGATTTCCCATGGTTTTTTCCCAAATAAATTCAACTTATTGGGGATAGCCATCTGGTTGATAATCATTCTTCTGGCAATGAACGGAATATCGAATTCCTTGGCGTTATGCCCGCACAAAACGTGTTGGGGTTGGTTGAAATGATTGTTCAAAAGGTTGCTGAAGTCGTGCAAGATTTTCTTTTCTTCACCAAAAAAAGAAGTTACCCTAAAATTCCGAATGTCGCCTTTGATGGTAAAATAACCCACCGAAATGCAGACGATTTTTCCAAACTCTGCCCATATTCCTGCTCGGTCATAAAAATCCTCAGGCGTGTATTCGTCCTTGCGCTGGTATTGGGTTTTGTGTTCCCAAAGGTCTTTCATTTCGGGGTCCAATTCCTTAAAATCGGCAACTTCCGGAACGGTTTCTATATCGAGAAACAGGATGTTGTTGAGGTTTATTTTTTCTATCATAATTGAGACTTTAATGCAGACTTCTTAGATTTGATTTTCAAAGCTAGAATTTGTGAAAATCTAAGATAGTCTAAATTGCTGAAAATCTATGCTGTCGAACCTAAAATAAACTTTGTTGGGTCGTAGGATTTTCGTGTTCCAACTACCCTTTTTTGCGCCACAATTCACCGGCATAGGCTGTCAGCGAAAGGTTGGAATTATTTAAGGAATGAATCCTTAGTCGGAAACTGAAATTACCGAAATGCTCTTTTCATCGCCGCAAATTTTGGCGATTCCTAAAGGGGTCTTGATGTAGGCTGTTTCTATAATTGTGTGGGAAATGGTTCGACAAAATTTTTGCAAAATTCACAAAGAAATAAAAAAACCAAAAAACCCATTCCTTTTGGAATGGGTTTTGTTTTTTATAGTGATTCAACCAGAATCCAAGCATCAGGATTGCCGGTTTTTTGAATTTCATGTTTGGCGCTCTCGGCTTCAGGAAAAGTGGCATAACTTCCGTAAAGGACGGGAAATAATCCGTATTTGTTTTGCGGGATGCGTCTTGCTTTATACCCTTGATCCGATAATTGATGAAATATTTTGTTCGCATTTTTCTCTTCTCTAAAAGCGCCCGCTACAACGTGATAGGACATTTTTACTTCCTTTACAGTAAGCGTTACAGCCGGAATGGGGTTTTCGATAAAGAAAGTGGCTTCCTGAATTTTGTTTTGAACTTTCATTTGAACAGATTGCTCCACAAGAATAGTTTCGTTAGCAATTTGTTGTTGGTATATCGGATAAACAACAGCTCCGGTTAATCCCAATCCCAAGACAAAAATAGCGGCATATTTTAAATAGGCACTTGTTTTTCTTCGTTCTGGAATAAGAGGAATTACGCTTTCATCCTCGAGAGCTTCGATTTTTTGTTCGAATAATTCTCTTTTTACCTTAGGCGAAACAAATGGGGCTAAACCAAAAGAATTGGACAAATAATTGGTTTGGTCGTAAGGGGTGAAAATCAAATTTTTATCAGCATTAAGCGAAAAGTCCCCTACGTTTTTTATGGCGAACAATCCATTTTCCTGAAGCGCTTTTCTCCAATTGAAAACCTCGTATTGAATGGCACTTATGGCATATTCATAGGATGTTTTTTCGGCTTGCGCAATATGATTGGCCAATAATCCATCATTATTTTTTAAATAGGCATTGAAAGAAATCATTTTCTTTGGCGGGAAAAACGAATTGGAACTTTCAATTAATTGAGCCGATTGAATTTCGGTCAAAAAAGCTCCGAAACCTGGGACGGTTACACATTGGTAACGGTATAAAAGCTGTGCGATGTAGGATTCGATTTTCATAGTTACAAAGTTATACATTGAAAATAGTTATCAAAATTTTATTCACAATTTTTATTAACAATCCGCATAAATTTTTATACATTTCAGTCTCAAACGATTAGTATGACGGAGCAAGAATTATTTCATGTATTGGCATTGCAGCAAATAGAAGGTGTGGGCGATATTATGGCCAAAAAATTGATCAATCACTGCGGAAGTGCAGAATTGGTTTTCAAGACTAAAACTTCCCAAATCGCCGCCATTGATGGAATTGGCTCTGTTTTATTGCAAAAATTAAAAGACAAAACCGTTTTCAATAAAGCGGAACAAGAACTCCAATTCATTAAGTCAAACGAAATCAATTTTACTTATTTTCAAGACGAAAATTACCCATCTCGTCTAAAGCATTGCATCGACGGGCCCCTTTTGTTGTTTACTTCGGGGAATATTGACTTGAAAAACAAAAAAATAATCAGTATTGTGGGAACGCGACAAATCACGTCTTACGGAATGGAATTTTGCCGAAAATTGATGGAAGATTTAGCGCCCCTTGATCCAATAATCGTAAGTGGTTTTGCTTATGGAGTGGATATTTTTGCGCATCAGTTGGCGATGGAACACGAACTGCAAACCATAGGGGTTTTGGCTCATGGCCTGAACCAAATTTACCCCAAAACGCACCAAAAATACGTGTCCAAAACAAAACAAAACGGGGGTTTTATGACGGAGTTTTGGAGCTCGTCGAATCCGGACAAGGAAAATTTTGTAAAAAGAAACCGCATTGTAGCAGGAATTTCTGAAGCCACGATTGTAATCGAATCGGCCGAAAGAGGTGGTTCATTAATCACTGCAAATATTGCCAATGATTACAACCGCGACGTTTTTGCCGTTCCAGGGCGAACAACCGACAAGTACAGCGCAGGTTGTAATAATTTGATTAAAACTCAAAAGGCAAATCTGCTTACTAGCGCTGCTGATTTGGTTTATATCCTGAATTGGGACATTGAGGGGATTGCTTCGAAATCTCGCAATGACAAAAAACCAGTTCAAAAACAATTGTTTGTCTCACTCGAAAATGACGAACAAAAAGTATACGACTATCTCGTAAAAAACGGAAAAGAATTGATGGATATCATTGCCTTACGATGCAATTTCCCCATTTATAAAATCTCGGGAATGCTATTGAATATGGAGCTCAAAGGCGTCATTCGACCTTTGCCAGGGAAATTGTTTGAGGCGATTTAGCGAGTGTAATAAAGCGAAAAATAGAGCCGCTTCAATCATTATAAATAGCAGGAAAAACAAGTTGGTAATTTATTGATAGTTGATCCTTAATTGATAAACAACAAACACGCTCTATTTAGTTTGTCACGCTGGAAGCGTCTCAAATTAGGAGGGCAATAAAAATTGACTTTAAGAGCATCATTATGATAGAATACAATGAAGGCATTTACAATTTTTATGTTTACATACTGACTAACAAAAATAAAACAGTGCTATATACCGGTGTCACAAATAACCTAAAAAGACGTTTACAGGAGCATAAAGAAAAAATAAATCCAAAAAGTTTTACCGCACAATATAATGTTGAATTTTTACTTTATTATGAACATTTTACTTGGATACAACTTGCTATTGCTCGAGAGAAAGAGATTAAGGATATGAAACGAGATAAAAAAGAAATGTTAATTAATAATATTAATCCAGATTGGAATTTTCTAAACGATTTGTTTTAATTGTCCCACTTAGAGACGCTTCCAGCGTGACAAATAGCAAGAAAATAAATAAGCTCGATAATATAGTGATGAGCAACAGACACGCTCTACTTAGTTTGTCTCGCTGGAAGCGTCGCAATGCGTGAGAGCAAATTAATTGAGCCGTTTCAAGCTTGGCAAAGGAGTGGTGAATTACAAATATGATGCAATTGTATTAGGGCTTTTTAATAAATAATTGGTTTTAAATGGCTTCAAACCCCAACTTTTCTCGCACTCTTCCCAAAACGCCATTGGCAACAAGGGCGGCTTTTTCGGCACCCGTTTTCAACAAAGCATCCACTTCGGCGAGGTTATTTATGTAGTAATTGTATTGCTTCCTTTCGGTTTTGAATCTTTCGACAATCAATTCAAACAAGGCTTGTTTGGCGTGACCGTAACCATAATTTCCACCTAGATAATTGGCGGTCATGGTTTGGATCTGGCTTTCGTTTGCCAATAATTTATAAAGTGCAAAAGCATTGCAAGTCTCTGGGTTTTTTGGGTCTTCGAGTGGTGTGCTGTCGGTTTCGATGCTCATGATTTGTTTGCGCAAAATCTTGTCATCCAAAAAAATATTGATGAAATTATTAGCCGATTTGCTCATTTTCCCGCCATTGGTTCCCGGAACATACATCGTGTCTTTTTGGATTTTGGCTTCTGGAATTACAAATGTTTCTCCCATTTGGTGATTGAAGCGGGAAGCCACATCGCGCGTAATTTCGACATGTTGCAACTGGTCTTTTCCAACAGGAACGAACTGGGCATCGTACAGCAAAATATCGGCGGCCATCAACATTGGATATGAAAATAAGCCGGCGTTGACGTCTTCCAGTCTATCGGCTTTGTCTTTGAAAGAATGGGCTAATGTCAATCTTTGGAAAGGGAAAAAACAACTCAAATACCAAGCCAACTCTGCCGTTTGAGGTACATCAGACTGACGGTAAAAAACTACTTTGTCCACGTTCAAACCACAAGCAAGCCAAGCTGCTGCAGTACTGTAGGTGTTAGCTCTTAAAGTTTTGCCGTCTTTTATTTGGGTTATCGAATGCAAATCGGCAATGAAAAGGAACGATTCGTTTTCGGGATTATTCGATAATTCAATTGCGGGAATGATTGCGCCAAGTAAATTTCCCAAATGAGGAGTTCCCGTACTTTGAACTCCGGTGAGTATTTTTGCCATTACGTTTATTTCTTAACCGCAAAGTTCGCAAAGATTTTCGCAAAGTTGTCAAAGATTTGAGAGTTTTTTGAAAAAGCTCTCAAATGTTATAAATTATTGACCACTCTTCTAATGCCGTTTTTTAGTAGAACTTCGTTAAAGTTTATTAATAATCCGAGTTTGTAGTTTCCAATTTTTAAATACGTTAGGGTTTGAGCTAAGTGAATTTCGCACAATGACTCTACACTTTTAAGTTCAATTACAAACTTATTTTCTACCAATAAATCAACTCGATAACCGCAATCTAATTTTACCTCTTCAAAGATTAATGGCAAAACTTTTTCTTTTTCAACAAAAAGTCCAGATTGCTTTATTTTATAAAACAAACATTCTTTATATGCATTTTCCAATAAACCAGGGCCAAGACCTTTGTGAACCTCTATTGCTAAACCTATAATAATTTTTGAAATTTCATTTTCAGTCATCTTTTATTTTTTACTTTGCGGAAAACTTTGTGCACTTTGCGGTTAGGCATATCCAAACTTACACACTTTTCCTTACTTTTGGATTTATGAGAGTAATAAAAATTATTTTTTGGTTGGTTTGGCGGGTTTGGTTTTATGTTTTAATGGGCATTCCCATTCTAATTATGTTTCCTTTTTTGGTGGCTTCCATTTTGACCGAAAGCGGCTATCCATACTTTTTCAAAATGGCCAGGATTTGGTCGAAATTCATTCTTTTGGGAATGGGATTTTATTATAAAATCGATAAAGATCAAGAATTGGAGCCTCATAAAAGTTATATGTTTGTGGCCAATCATACTTCGATGGTCGACATTATGCTGATGCTGGTCTCCATCAATAAACCTTTTGTTTTTGTGGGAAAAAAAGAGTTGTCAAAAATTCCTCTGTTTGGGTTTTTCTACAAAAGA
Organism: Flavobacteriaceae bacterium; assembly: GCA_947461915.1. Lineage (GTDB taxonomy): Bacteria > Bacteroidota > Bacteroidia > Flavobacteriales > Flavobacteriaceae > Flavobacterium. The sequence goes on along the minus strand of CANHNG010000001.1, from coordinate 15,390 downwards.
ACGTGTATTTTGGTTGACCGAACAAGTTCCAGAAGCAAACATGGCGTTTTCGAAAGAGCCCAAAAAAGAATCAACCAAGGGCTCAGCATTTGTATTTTCCCCGAAGGCGGCGTGCCTGGGGACGAATCCATACTTTTGGATCATTTTAAAGACGGCGCTTTCCGCTTGGCGATCGATCACGAGTTGCCGATTGTACCAATCGCTTTTGGGGACAATAAAAAACGGTATTCCTACACCATTTTTAGCGGAAAACCGGGACTTCTTCGAGTAAAAATAATGCCTTTTATTGAAACAAAAGGGAAAACAATGGCAGACAAGAATAGTCTAAAAGACCATACGTGGAAAGTTATTCACAAACAACTACAAGAGTTCGAGACGAAAAAGTAGTTTATAGTAAATGTGGGTAAGGAGGCAATCGCATTATTAGAACAACTATTGGGATTACTTCGTTACTCGTAATGACAACTAAATAATTTATTGTTAGTTGTCACGCTGGAAGCGTCTCAATTAAGTTGCTCTAGTGTATTGAAACGCTTTCAGCGTGACAAATGGATTAGAATATTGTCTATGTCGCAAAAAAAAGAGTTCACCGTGGCGAACTCTTTTTTGTTTTTATGCGTTGTTTTCTTTTATCAAAGCTTTGATTTTTTCTTCTAATTCGTCGGCTAGCTCTGGATTGTCTTTTATTAATGCTTTCACCGCATCTCGGCCTTGCCCTAATTTGGTGTCGCCATAGCTGAACCAAGAACCCGCTTTTTTGATAATTTCAAATTCAACGGCCAAATCCAATATTTCACCTGTTTTCGAAATTCCTTCGCCGTACATGATGTCAAATTCGGCTACTTTAAATGGCGGAGCTACTTTGTTTTTTACCACCTTCACTTTGGTTCTGTTTCCAAGTACATTATCTCCATCTTTGATTTGTGTAGAACGACGAATATCTAAACGAACCGAAGCATAAAACTTCAAGGCATTTCCACCCGTTGTGGTTTCTGGATTTCCGAACATCACGCCAATTTTCTCTCTCAACTGGTTGATGAAGAAAACCGTACAATGCGTTTTGCTGATGGTTCCAGTCAGTTTTCTTAAGGCTTGAGACATCAAACGAGCGTGTAATCCCATTTTAGAATCACCCATTTCGCCTTCGATTTCACTTTTTGGAGTCAAAGCAGCAACGGAGTCAATCACGACAATATCAATCGCACCCGAACGAATTAAGTTCTCGGCAATTTCTAAGGCTTGTTCCCCGTTGTCTGGTTGTGATATAATCAAGTTTTCGATATCCACGCCCAATTTCTCGGCATAATTTCTATCGAAAGCGTGTTCTGCATCTATAAAAGCAGCGATTCCTCCGGCTTTTTGAGCTTCGGCAATAGCGTGCAAAGTCAAGGTTGTTTTTCCTGAAGATTCCGGACCGTATATTTCAATCACTCTTCCTCTTGGATAACCGCCAACTCCCAAGGCTAAATCGATTCCCAAAGATCCAGACGAAATAGTTTCCACTTCTTCGACGGCTTTGTCGCCCATTTTCATCACGGTGCCTTTTCCGTAGGTTTTATCTAATTTGTCAAGGGTTAGTTGTAGTGCTTTTAATTTGGCTTCTTTTTCTGAACTCATCTTTTCTTATATTTATTTTGGTACTTATCTTTTGTAAAAATACTTCTTTTTTTGGAAGAAGCAAGGGGAATGTTTTGCGGAAAATAAAACCTTATTCTAAACAAATAACGCCTTCAATTCTGTGGCTTCTTCAGGTTTTATTTTTCCAGCCAAGAGCAAACTCAATTGTTTTCTTCTCAAAGCCGCATCAAAACGGTGTGTTTCGAGTTTGGTTTCGGGAATTATTTGGGGTACCTCAACCGGTTTTCCCGTTTCGTCCACGGCCACAAAAGTATAAATGGCTTCGTTGGCCTTGGTTCGCTTTCCAGATTCTCGATCTTCGACCCAAACATCAAGGTAAACTTCCATAGAGGTTTTGAAAGCTCTGGACACTTTGGCCTCAATAATGACTACGCTCCCCAATGGAATGGCTTTGTTGAAGGCCACGTGATTTACAGATGCCGTTACGGCAATTCTGCGCGAATGCCTTCCTGCCGAGATGCTGGCAGCACGATCCATTCGGGCTAACAATTCGCCCCCAAAAAGGTTATTCAAAGCATTCGTTTCGCTCGGTAAAACCAAATCAGTCAATACAGTCAACGATTCAGAAGGATGTTTTGGAGTCATAATTTAGTTTTTTTGGCACGAAGGCACGAAGACACAAAGGGTTTGATTTTTTTTAATTCAACCAATACACCGCCATTATAGCCGGAATAAAATAAATGACTATCGTTCTGGCTCCATCATAATCTTTGGCCAATCGTTGTCCAAACAACAGCATTAATAAAGTGATACTCGAAAAAACTGCGCCGTACAACCCAAAGGTTCTTTCGTTGCTTACTAACAATTCGATGCATCCCACAACACATAAAATACCAGAAATTAATTCTAAAACCAGAATATGGAGCAAAGCTAAAGGTACTAAATTTTTTAGTCTGGTTTTGGCAAAATGCTTTTTTAACCAATCCAAATTATCTTTCCAATAAAACAACTTATCATAACCCGATTGTATGAATGTGATGGCCAAAAAAACCAATAGCAAAATGGAGGCTGCATTGTTCATAATCTTATTTTTTGTGTATTAAACGAGTCAGTTTGATGGACAAATCGGTGAGGATTATTTTGGCGTTTCCGTTGCGCTCAATGTGGTACATCGCATCGGATAATTCCTGAAATATTTCGTGAATGTTATTACCGTTTACAAAAGGGGCAAATTTGGCAATCGTAAAATTTTCCACCGTTGGTTCTAGATAAACCAAACTCGGGGTTTCGTAATTGTGCAGTAACGCCTGACGGAAAATATCGATACAAAACTGCAAGAATTTCTTTTGGGTTTCTCTTCCCAAAACGGCAATTTGTTCGCTCCAATGAATCAAATCGGCAATTACGGCAGGGTTTCCTTTGGCTTTGAACGCCGCCCGAACCCATACCACAAACCATTGTTCAAATGGGAATTCGTCGCTGTCGTCTTTAAGCAGATGCAGCGCTTTATTGTAATTTCCTTGTGCTTGATGGGCAATTTTTGAAGCTAATTTTGGTTCAATATTTTTACGGGAAATAAGCGCTTCGGTAATGACATGCTCACTTAATCCATTAAAATGCAAAACCTGGCAACGAGAACGGATTGTTTGAATGATGTCTTCCTCGTTTTCGGAAATGAGAATGAAAACCGTTTTTTCAGGTGGCTCTTCGAGTAATTTGAGTAATTTGTTGGAGGCTTCAGTATTCATTTTATCGGCCATCCAAACCATCATAATTTTATACCCGCCTTCGTAGGATTTTAAAGCCAATGTTTTTAAAACCTCTCCTGCGTCCTCCACGCGGATAAATCCTTGTTTATTTTTAACGTCCAAAACGGAATACCAATCGAATAAACTGCCGTAAGGATTTTGAGTAATAAATTGTCTCCAATCGGCAATGAAATCGATGCTTTTGGGTTTTGTTTTCACATCCTCGGTGCTTACCGTAGGATAAACAAAATGCAAATCGGGATGCGAAATTTTTTGGAATTTGAGGTTGCAAGATTCATTTGCACCCAAATTCTCTCCGTTTTGGTTCCCACACAAAATATATTGGGCATAAGCAATCGCCATGGGCAAGGTGCCACTTCCTTCGGGTCCAACAAACAATTGTGCGTGTGGAATTCTGCCCAAATCGGCACTTCGCGTCAAGTGATTTTTGATATGCTCCTGTCCTAAAATTTCTGAAAACTGCATCAGGCAAATATAGCAGAAAGTTATCAAGTTTTATAATTTGTATTGAAATCCTGTTTACTATTTAGGTTAATTGCTTAGGTTTGTATTTTAATCCGGCAATTCGTTAAAAAACAATAGTTATGAAAAAAATACTGACTCTTTTATTGGGAATAATTTTATTTTCAGGATGCACAAAGGATGATAAGTCTGAAGCAGTTCCTGCACCTCCTGAGAATTTAACGGGAGAAGTTATTTCGACTACAGCAATAAATTTAATGTGGACAGACCGCTCCACCAATGAAACTGGATTTAATATAGAACGCAAGTTAGAAGGAGGAACATTTGAAGTGGTAGGAACAACAGCCACTAATATTGCCACTTTTAGCAATACAGGTCTAACCCCAGCTACCACTTATATTTATAGAGTGTATTCGTATAATGAAGGGGGAAAATCGCCTACTTATAGCATTGAACTTACGCTAACTACATATTCAACGATACCATCTGTAACAATAGGCACCCAAACCTGGACTACCAAAAACCTTGATGTAGCCACCTACAGCGATGGCACATTAATACCACAAGTAACTGACCCAACCGCATGGGCTTCGTTAACCACTGGTGCCTGGTGTTATTACAATAATGACTCTGCAAATGGCACGACTTATGGCAAATTGTACAACTGGTATGCCGTAGCGGGGATATGGAACGAAGCCTCAAAAATAGATGCTTCTCAAAGAAAAAAACTTGCCCCTACGGGCTACCACATTCCATCAGACGCCGAATGGACTACTTTAACCACCTATTTAGGCGGAGAATCAATTGCAGGAGGCAAAATGAAAGCAACGGGCACATCGCTTTGGCTTAGCCCCAATACAGCAGCTACGAACAGCAGTGGTTTTACAGGTCTTCCGGGTGGTTTACGCAGCTACAATGGTACATTCTGGAACATTGGGCACGCCAGCGACTGGTGGAGTTCTTCAGAGGACGGGACGGCAAGAGCCATGCTCCGCTTCCTTGATTCCGATTTCGGCATTGCTTACGGAGATATTGACGAAAAGGAATACGGTTTCTCAGTGCGTTGCCTCAGGGATTAGACACTTACCGTTTTTTTATTCAAAATTCCATGTTCCCCTGCTAGCGCGAGCGTCACGCTCGTGACAAATCTCACGGTCACGAGCTAAAATCCTTGACGTTTTTTCAAAATTCATTATTCTATGTTCGTCATTCCAAATTCAAGAATAAAAAAAATGAGGAACAAACGACGATCGAACGACGAACGTTGAAGTTATCCAATTATAATTATTGATTAGTCAGATCGTTCTAGCGGGGAAATGAACATTCACAAAAAACAAAAATTCAGTTTGGATTTTTTAATTTACAACGTTTTCGTAGGGATAAACCAGCCTTTTTTGATTATTTTGAATTTATGGATAACCTAAAAGTGCTATATTTGTCATTCTTTCAAAAAAACTAAAAAACAGAATATAATGAAAACTGTAAACGATTTCTATTTTGCCGCTAAAAAAGCCATCATCCGCGTAGATTTTAATGTCCCTTTAGACGAAAATTTTAAGGTAACCGACGCCACTCGTATTGAAGCGGCAAAACCTACCATTGACAAAATTCTTGCCGATGGCGGAAGTGTCATTTTGATGTCGCATTTAGGCAGACCAAAAGGAGTTGAACAAAAGTATTCATTGCAACATATTCTACAAACAGCCTCAGAAATTCTTGGTGTTCCAGTGAAATTTGCTGAAAACTGTATTGGTACCAGCGCTAAAACAGCCGCTGATGCATTACAACCTGGAGAAGTTTTACTATTAGAAAATCTACGTTTTCACAATGAAGAAGAAGCGGGAGACATTGCTTTTGCCGCAGCATTGGCTTCACTTGGAGACATTTACGTGAATGATGCTTTTGGAACGGCGCACCGAGCACACGCTTCGACAACCATAATTGCCCAGTTTTTTCCTAATCATAAATGTTTCGGATTGTTATTGGCCAAAGAAATCGAAAGCTTGAACAAAGTGTTGAAAGATTCGAAAAAACCCGTAACAGCAGTTCTTGGAGGATCGAAAGTGTCTTCGAAAATTACGGTTATCGAAAATATTTTGGACAAAGTAGATCACATGATTATTGGAGGTGGAATGACTTTTACCTTCGTGAAAGCCTTGGGCGGAAAAGTGGGAAATTCTATTTGTGAAGATGATAAACAAGAATTGGCATTGGAAATCTTGAGATTAGCCAAGGAAAAAGGCGTTCAAATACATATTCCTGTTGATGTTGTTGCCGCGGATGATTTTTCGAATACAGCCAACACCCAAATTGTCGATGTAAGAGCAATTCCTGATGGATGGGAAGGAATGGATGCGGGACCAAAATCATTGGAGAACTTCAAAAAAGTAATTTTAGAATCAAAAACCATACTTTGGAACGGTCCTTTAGGCGTTTTCGAGATGCCAACTTTTGCCAATGGCACCATCCAATTAGGGAACTTTATTGCCGAAGCAACTGCAAATGGAGCATTCTCGCTAGTAGGCGGAGGCGATTCTGTTGCGGCGGTAAAACAATTTGGTTTTGAAGACAAAGTGAGTTATGTTTCAACAGGTGGTGGTGCGATGCTAGAAATGCTAGAAGGCAGGATTTTACCTGGAATTGCGGCTATTTTGGACTAAAAACTGCTTTTTTAACAATATTTACTGAAATTTTTAGTTAAAACGTATTATGTTTGCAAAAAGCGATTATTTTTTAATCGTTTGGAATATAGTATGTTGATTAAAGAATTATGAATATAAAAAAAACTGCCCTATCGTTTTTTCTGCTGTTATCAATTCATTCGTTTTCGCAAAAGTTTGTCGAAAACAAAAAAAATGGATACACAGAAACAAAAAATTCCTATTTAGATTCCATTAAAAAAACCTTCGTAAAAGACGAAATGGCTTCCTGCGTAGACAGCCTGTGGATGAAGGAATTAGCCAATTTAGATTTATACAATGACATTTCAGATGATATAAAAAACATCAATATCGACGAAAAAGTGGATTATGAACTCTCTACCGATTTGCTGAAGGAAAGACTTAAGGCGATGGATGCCAAATCCCCTTTCAACATTGAATACAATCCAGGTCTTGAAAATATCATCAAGTCATTTCTGAAAAATAGAAAGAAATCTTTTGAACGATTGATGGCCATTTCAGAATATTATTTCCCAATGTTTGAGGAGGCATTCGCCAAACAAAACGTACCCTTGGAGATCAAATATTTGGCAATTGTCGAATCAGCATTGAACCCAAAAGCGGTTTCTAGAATGGGCGCTACGGGGCTTTGGCAATTTATGTATCAAACTGGAAAACAATACAACCTAAAGATTGATTCCTATGTTGACGAACGAAGCGATCCCTTAAAAGCAAGTGAGGCCGCGGCACAATACATGGCCAATATGTATGCTATTTTTGGCGATTGGGATTTGGTTTTAGCTTCTTATAATTCAGGCCCTGGGAATGTTTCCAAAGCGATTCGCCGTTCAGGAGGACAACAAAATTACTGGAACATCAGAAAAAATCTACCTCAAGAAACGCAAGGGTATGTTCCCGCTTTTTTGGCAACCATGTATATTTATGAATACCATAAGGAGCACGGAATACGCCCTGACAGAGCAACCATAAAACATTTCGCCACGGACACCATTATGATTAAAAAGCAAATGTCGTTCGCTCAAATTTCAGATTTATTAGATGTTCCCCTGACGCAATTGCAGGTGATGAATCCGTCATACAAATTAAATGTAATTCCATCCTACGAGGATCAAAATCATTTTTTGAGATTACCAAAGGACAAAATTGCCGTTTTCGCTTCCAATGAAGATAAAATTTATGCGTACGTTCAACGTGAAGTTGACCGTCGTGAAAGACCATTTCAGGTTACAAAAGCAATTGTGGCAACTGATACCTTAAATTATACCCAGCAAAGAATAACACTACCTAAAACAAAATATTATATTGTAAGGCGAGGAGACAATTTGAGTGAAATTGCCAGTAAATATGATGTTACTATTGCCGATATAAAAAAATGGAATAGGTTAAGAGGAAATACGGTTGCCCGCGGAAAAAGCCTGAAGATTTTCACTAGCGAAAGTGTGGTTAGAACGGTTAAAAAAGAACCGATAAATGATAAAGCCCCTTTAGAAATTAAAACCGATAAACAGCAAATTGCCGTTTCAGATGTAAAAATTAACAAAGAGGAGAAAGCAAAGAAATCTTTGAAAATCGACGCCTTATCTTCTGGAGTCGCTCCCCACGTAGTTCAAAAAGGAGACAATTTGAGTTCTATCGCCAAAAAGAATAATGTTACGGTAGCTGAAATAAAAGAATGGAATCATCTTGTCGATAATTCAATCCAATTGGGAGCCTCATTGCAGGTTGCCAAAAATGATGACATCGCCAACAAGGAAGAGTCAACCCAAACCCCCAAGTTGAGAAACTTAGAGTATATTGTCAAAAAAGGAGACAATTTGGGTACTATTGCTAAGAAATTCGGAGCTTCCATTGAAAATCTGAAGCTGTGGAATAATTTACCGGATATTAATGTTGCATTGGGGAGCTCGTTAATTGTTGCCAAAAACGAAATAGCCATTGTTGATAAAACCGTTGTCAACTCCTTTAGCAAAAAAGAAAACTTGGCGTCTGTTTCAAAAAAGAATGAAATCAACTATTACGTAAAAAAAGGGGATTCCTTATACAGCATTTCAAAAAAATATCCTGGAGTAACTATTTCGGACATTAAAAAATGGAACAATATTAACGCGGAAGACCTCAAACCCGGAATGAAGTTAAAAATAAACGGATAATAAAATAATCTTCTATAAATTTGGGTTTTATTTCATAATTGAATTATAATGAATAAAACCCATTTTTTATTGCTTCTAATTTCCTTCCTTTTATTTTCCTGCAGGAATAAAAGCGACAATTTGCCTCGAAAAGCAAAGGGTAAAATCAATACTATTTCGGTTATTATTGAGAATCAGTTATGGAATGGTGAGGTTGGTGACAGCATTCGAAACAAGTTTGCATCGCCCGTGATTGGGTTAACCGAAGAGGAACCTCTTTTTACCATAAATCAATATCCAGCTAAATTGATGGAGGGATTTATGACGGATAGCAGAACTATTATCGTTGTAAAAAAGGAGGAGAAAAATGAATTTTCAGCAAAGAAAAATCAATACGCGTCCCCACAAAATGTGTTTCATATTTCGGGGAAAACAAGTGCAGACATTTTGAAAATCATAGAAATAAATGCACCCAAAATCATTCAAACTATAAAGGAAACGGAAATCACCGAAAACCAAAGAATCATTAGACAATCGTTACTGAACACGAAAACAATCACCAACAAATTTCACATTTCCATAAAAATACCAAAGGGTTATTTGTATGTGCTTCAAGAGAATAATTTTGTTTGGTTGAAAAAGGAAATTACCAGCGGAAACACTAGTATTTTGATTTACCAAGTCCCTATAAGTTCCATCAAAAAAGACCCAAATGCTATTGCCAACATTATTAAAATGCGCGATTCCATTGGGGATTTATATATTAGTGGAACGGAACCCGATACCCGAATGATTACCGAAGAAGGCTATGCTCCCTATCTTTTCAAAATAAAACTAGACGGTAAAGAAACCTACGAAACTAAGGGAACTTGGGAATTAAAAAACGATTTCATGTCGGGACCCTTTATCAATTATACAATAGAAGATAAGGGACACGATAGGATTTTGGTTTTAGAGGGGTTTTGCTATTCCCCATCTAAAGAAGAACGGGATTTGATGCACGAATTGGAGTCCATTATAAAATCAATAGTTATCTTAAACTAAAATATGGCAATACGTTGGCAAATAAAACCCTTTGAAGCCCTTTCGGCAGCCGAATTATACGATATCCTGAGATTAAGAAGCGAGGTATTTGTGGTGGAGCAGAATTGTGTTTACCTCGACATTGACGGCAAAGACAAACTAGGTCTGCATCTTTTTGGTGAATTTGAAGGCAAAATCGTGGGCTATTCCAGACTTTTTAAACCCGGAATTTCTTTTGACAATGCTTCCATAGGTAGAGTGGTTGTCGATGCAAACTATCGAGATAAAAATTGGGGACATGAATTAATGCAAGAGGCTATCGCCGGAATTGAGTCCCATTTTGGCAAAATCCGAATTACTATTGGGGCGCAATTATACTTAAAGAAATTCTACGAAAGCCACGGTTTCATTCAAACTAGTGAAATATATCTAGAAGATGATATTCCCCATATTGAGATGCAAAAGGGATAACTATATTTTGGTAATCAGGAATTCGACTCTTCTATCAAACGAATCTCCTTTTCCAAGCGGAAAACGATTGCCATATCCCTTAAAAGTCATTCTATAGGGGTTTATTCCTTTAGAACGGAGATACGAAAATACATTTTTGGCCCTATTTATTGAAAGATTTCTTTCGTCGGTTTCCTTGTCAATCGCATCGAGATATTTGCTAGAAGTGCAACAAACGTGACCCTTAATTTCAAAACGTAGGGACTTGTATTTTTGCAATGAAACAATGTTTTTGTCTAATTCTTTCTTTGCTTTTAAAGACAGCACACTCGAGCCCATCTCAAATTCAATCTTGTCTAAAATGATGAGATCTCCCACTTTTGGATTTTCTGGAAAAGAGTTGTAAGAGGTGTTTTTGATGAATATTAAATCAACACGCCTATTTCTATCCCGGGTTTTTTGTAAATTTTTTACGGAATCTTTCGCAATTATTACCCGCCCCCGACCTTCACAAATAAATATTTTATTCAGCGCAATACCGTTAGCCAATAATATTTTCTGAACCGTGGCGACTCTTTTATTCGATAATTTGTCATTATAATCTTCGCTACCTCTGTCGTCGCAGTACCCGTAGAGTTGAATGGCATCAAAACGAGGCGTAGTGGAAGCGTTTAAAAGACCCGTGATTGTAGTTATTTGGTCTTGATTTAAATTGAATTTATCAAATTCAAAATATACGGATTGCGTGCCATTTTCTTGTGCTGAAAGGAAGCCAAAGAACAAAAGCAATACTATTTGTGTGACTCTTTTCATCACATTTTTAAGATGCTTTTATACTCGGCGCTATTGTTCAAAATACTCACGGCTTTCTTGATTTCGGAGTTGTTTTTCAGGTAATATTGGTATAGGCCTTCTTGGTATTGGTAGCGTTTAATGATTTCATCCACCATCAAATTTTTGATTTCTCTTTGATTTTTATCCAATAAATTCTCTTCGCTTTTTTGAAGAGCAGTAAACAATTGTTGGTATTCTTTGCTAATACTTTCGTCTATTTTTTCTTTCTTGGCTAAAGCCAAAGTGTTTTTCAAAGCCAGTTCCGTTTCGGTGTCAAAAGAGAACTTTTGATATTTTAAAAACTGTTTGAAATCTTGGTAGTCAGCTTCAGAAATCGTTGGGATTTGGGTACCCAAATTTGGATTTTTGTAATAATAACGGGTAGCATAATTAAAAATTCCGTCGTTTTTTACCAAGGCATCCGTGATAGGGCTCAACTTGGTTTCTTCCATTTCGATGTCCGGCTGAATACCTCCACCATCATAAACGGTTCTTCCTTTACGAGTTTTGAAGGCGTTATAATTTTTAGCTTCAGTTTTTATAGCGACACCATTTTTGTCTTTATGCGCATAATCCAACGCCTGAATGCACCTTCCGGAAGGGGTGTAATAGCGCGAAATGGTCACTTTAAGTTGCGTTCCATACGTTAAATCTACAGGTCTTTGCACCAACCCTTTTCCGAAACTTCGGCTGCCAATAACCACGGCGCGATCCAAATCCTGCAAGGCTCCCGAAACAATTTCTGATGCTGAGGCGCTTTTTCCGTTGACTAGAATAGCCAAAGGAATTTCAGTATCTACGGGGTCTCTAGACGTTTTATAAGTGTTGTTGTGTTTCTCGATTTTCGATTTGGTAAAAACAATAGTTTCATTTTTTGGAACAAATAAATTACAAATATTTACCGCTTCATTCAAAAGCCCGCCGGGATTTCCCCTTAAATCGAGGACGATTTTTTCGGCACCGTCTTTTTTAAGTTGTTCTAAAGCATCTTTGGTTTCTTGAGAGGCCTTTTGGTTGAAACGCGACAAAACTATGTAACCGGTTTTTTCGTCTATTTTTCCGAAAAAAGTAACCGATTTGATGGCGACTTCGTCGAGTATAATTTGGGCGGTGTATTTTTTCCCTTGACGAATGTATTTAATGTCGACTTTGGTGTTTTTTGCTCCTTTCAAGAGTTGTGAAGCGTCATCTTTGAAATCAGACAAGAGCACATCGCCTATTTGGATGATTTCGTCTCCGGCTTTTAGACCGGCTTTATCGGCAGGGAAATTTTTATAGGGTTCCTTGATGATTAATTTATCCTCTTTTCGAGTTATTTGTGCGCCTATGCCAGTATATTCTCCAGTATTGTTTATTTTGAATTTTACAACATCCTGTTCGTTGAAATACACCGTGTAGGGATCGAGACTAGCCAACATTCCTTTGACGGCCTTATCCATTAAATCGCCTGGATTTGTCTCGTCAACATAATTCATGTTCAACTCCTTAAAAAGGGTGGTGAATATTTCTATTTGCTTGGCAATTTCAAAGAAATCGTCTTTGAAACTAACCCCTACAAAAAGAAACGCCGAGGCTACGACAGGAAGTATGTATTTTTTTTTTAAAAATGAGGTCATGATTTTTGGGGCTTAATTTTAGACCACTAAAATAAGAATAAATCGGCAATAATGGTATTGGGCAAAAAACAAAAGCTATTATTCTTCGTTTTTTATTTGGAGATGGAGTTTTTCAAACAATTGAACCGTTTTGGTATTGATTTCTTCATACGTCAAACGGTCTTTGGTTTGGTAAAAAAACATAAAAGCGTAGGGTTTATCGAGATTCTCAACCAATAAATGTTTGTTCAATCGATAGGTTTCCCGAAGCAAACGTTTAAAGTAATTTCGGTCCACGGCATGCTTGAAATATTTTTTGGAAACCGAAACACCCATTTTTATTTTTTGTTTTGATCCTTCGAGAATGCCATAGTCACTTTCCACATAAACCAATCTCAAAGGATACTTTGAAACGGATTTGCCTTTGGAAAAAAGTAAATCTATCGTGATTTTACTTTTTAGCTTTTCGTTTTTTGGATAAGTGAAGTTCATTTTTTGGATAAATAGTCAAAAACAGTATTGGGCAAAGGTACAATTATACGCCAAATGGGAATATTGTTTCCGATTAAAATCCCGCTACAAATATATTTCTTATTTTTGCAATCAAATTTTTAAAGATGCAAAAACTAATTTCGTATCCCATATCCGCAATTTATTATTTGTGCTTTGGACTTACCTTAGTAGTTTTTCATCCTATTCAGTGGATTTGTTTCAACATCTTTGGGTATCAAGCCCACAAAAAAAGTGTTGACTACTTGAATTTAGTATTGCTAAGATGCACCAATATATTAGGAACAAGGTATTCATTTGAAAATAGGGGATTAATCCCTAAAAATGCTCCTTTGATTTTCGTGTCCAATCATCAAAGTTTATATGATATTATTGCTATGATTTGGTATTTGCGGGATTTTCATTGCCAGTATGTCAGCAAAAAAGAATTGGGAAAAGGGATACCAAGTGTTTCCTATAATTTACGACACGGAGGTTCGGTGCTTATTGATCGAAAAGACCCTAAACAAGCCGTCCCACTGATTAAAGGATTGTCCGAATATATTGAAAAAAATCAGCGCTCTGCGGTTATTTTTCCTGAAGGTACTCGAAGCAAAACGGGAAAACCCAAGGAATTTGCCCAAAGTGGATTAAAAATATTGTGTAAATATGCTCCATCAGCTTATGTGGTGCCGATAAGCATAAATAATTCGTGGAAAATGGTGAAATTTGGATTTTTTCCACTAGGTTTGGGAAATCGTCTTAGCTTTACGGTCCATAAACCTCTAAAGGTAAACGAATTTGATTTTGCAGAGATAATGCAGAGAACAGAAAAAATAATTATTGAAGGAATAAATAAAGTATAAATAGATTTTGAATTTTGGAGAAATCTCAATTTTAAATAAAATGTCCATAAAAAACATTCGATTAGAAGTAATGCAACTTTTAGAAAAAAACGTCAGCAGTTATGTTGACCAATATCTAATCCCAGTAGAAAAAATTTGGCAACCCTCTGATTTTTTACCCAATTCTGAAGGGGATAATTTTTTAGAAGAAGTAAAAGAGCTTAGAGAGATTTCAAAAGATTTGCCTTATGATTTTTGGGTGGCCATGGTAGGTGATATGATTACCGAGGAGGCCTTGCCAACATACGAAAATTGGTTAATGGAGGTGGAAGGAGTCGATAATTTGGAAAGAAACGGTTGGGCAAAATGGGTGAGACAATGGACGGGAGAAGAAAACCGACATGGCGATTTATTGAACAAATACCTTTATTTGTCAGGGCGTGTCAATATGCGCGAAATCGAAATGACTACGCAACATCTTATCAATGACGGTTTCGACATTGGAACCGGCAGAGATCCTTATAAAAACTTTGTATATACCAGTTTCCAAGAATTAGCTACCTATGTTTCTCACAACAGAGTTTCTCAATTGGCCAAAAGTTACGGCGATACAAAATTAGCTAAAATGTGCAAAATGATTGCTGGTGACGAAATGCGCCATCACCTTGCCTATAGCGAATTTGTGAACCAGATTTTTAAAATTGATCCAAGCGAAATGATGCTTGCTTTTCAATACATGATGAAAGCAAAAATTGTTATGCCAGCTCATTTCTTGAGAGAATCAGGACAAAAAATTAGCTCCGCTTTTGAACATTTTTCAGATTCTGCACAGCGTATAGGTGTTTATACCGCCAATGACTATGTGGATATTTTACAAAAACTCATCGAGAAATGGGAAATTGATAAAATTGGAAGTTTGACCGATGAAGCTGAGAAAGCAAGAGATTATTTGATGAAGTTACCGGCCAGAATGGCTAGAATTTCGGAAAGATTGGTCATTCCTCAAGAATCATTTCAGTTCAAATGGGTAGAGCCAGCTAGATTGTAAATTTCAGATTTCAGATTTTTTGAAATTGCCATTGAAATTGATTAAAATATTGAATTGCTGATTTTTGAATTTAAAACTTTAAAAATCAGCATTTTTTATAAACTTACTTGAAAGATGGATAATTCAGATATAGTCCACAAAACCATACTTTTTGTTCAGGAAAAACTAGAAAATGCCGAAGGCGGTCACGACTGGTTTCATATTGAAAGAGTCTATAAAAATGCGCTTTTAATAGCCGAAAACGAAGTTTGTGATGTTAGTATAGTTAAATTAGCCGCACTACTTCATGATATTGCCGACAGTAAGTTTCATGATGGAGATGAGACCATTGGACCTAAAATCGCCCGTGAATTTCTTGAAAGCGAAAATGTAAATGTAGTAACAATTCAGCATGTCATAAACATTATAGAAAACCTCTCTTTTAAAGGCGGAAAAACCGAAAAGACATTCTCATCTGTTGAGTTGGATATTGTTCAAGACGCGGATG